>JAVBJR010000966.1:0-38120 GCA_031546965.1 Dysgonomonas sp. | reverse complement strand
TCAATTTGATAAATTTAGTGCCAAGCAAAATTTTGAAAAAGCACTCGAGTTAGGAGCTAATAAGGAAATAATTGAGCAGTATTTATTGCTTTGTAAATAGAAATAACGAACTAAAAATACCCTCTCTGTCCCCCCTCTCCTTTGGAGAGGGTTGGGGGTGAGGTATCTATAGTCGAACTGTCAATATTTCTTTTACAACATCAGGGGTAATATTTGCTTTTTCGCCTAAAGTCCATCCACGACCTTGTAGTTTAGAGCATACTTTTTCGATTGATTCTTTATCTAAACCATAATCTGACAGATGTGTTTTGATTTGGATCGATTCAAAGAAGTCTTCTACTGCCTTTATTGTATTATCAATACGTTCTTCTATGGATAAGTTATTATATATCCCAAAAACTTCTTGACCTAACTGCAATATCTTTTCAGCTTTTTGCTCTTTCAAAATCGTCATTACTCCAGGCAATACGATAGCCAATGTTTGAGCATGATCAAGACCATACAAAGCAGTAAGTTCGTGTCCGATTTGGTGAGTAGCCCAGTCTTGAGGTACTCCGCAACCGATCCAACCATTTAATGCCCATGTTGATGCCCACATCAGGTTGGCTCTCACATCGTAATCGTTTGGAGTTTCCAATGCTTTTGGACCCTCTGTAACAAGAGTGGTAAGGATTGATTCTGCAAATTTATCTTGTATCATAGCACGAACAGGGTAGGTGAGGTACTGCTCTACTACGTGTACAAAAGCATCGGCAATACCATTACTTACTTGTCGGGGAGGTAACGAATAGGTTACTTCGGGATCGAGTATCGAAAACTTTGGGTATGTATAATCAGATGCGAATGCCAATTTATCTTGTGTGGCAACTTTGGTTATTACAGCTCCTGCATTCATCTCCGATCCTGTAGCCGATAGGGTTAGCACTACTCCAAATGGAAGTGCTTTATTTACTTTGGCTCTTTTGCTTAGAATATCCCAAGGGTCAGCACCTTCGAAACAAGCTGCTGCTGCAATAAATTTGGTCGCATCGGCAACCGATCCTCCGCCTACCGCTAGAAGATAATCGATGTTTTTTTCTTTAATGTATGAAACCACTTCCATACAAGTCTCATAATGAGGGTTTGCTTCGATACCTGCGAACTCAAACCACTCGAAGGTCGAAAGTGCTTTGGTTACTTGGTCGTATACACCATTCGATTTGATGCTACCTCCTCCATAAATAACAAGTACTTTGTTATTGGCAGGTATTTCTTCGGTAAGGTCTTTTATTGTATTTTTTCCGAAGATGATCTTTACGGGATTGACAGAAGTGAAATTATTCATATGCTTTTTATTTTAAGCCCCATCCGGCTTGCCCCAAAGGGGAGGGGTTCCGGAGAGGTCGTTTTTACTCCCTCTCCTTTGGAGAGGGTTGGGGTGATGAGGTGCCTCAATCCATTCTCAGAATATTAGCACCAAGTTGGTTGAGGCGTACATCTATATTTTGGTATCCTCTGTCTATCTGATCGATATTGTGGATAGTACTTTTACCTTCTGCACACATGGCTGCAATTAATAGGGCAATACCTGCACGAATATCGGGCGATGTCATAGTAGTAGCACGCATAGAACGTCTACCCGTACCAATAACTGTTGCACGGTGCGGATCGCATAATATTATTTGAGCACCCATATCTATCAGTTTATCAACAAAGAACAAGCGGCTTTCGAACATCTTCTGATGGATTAATACACTACCTTGAGCCTGCGTTGCTACAACCAGTAATACACTGATAAGGTCGGGAGTTAATCCGGGCCAAGGAGCATCGGCAATAGTAAGTATCGATCCGTCAATAAAAGTATCTATGGTATAATCTTTGTGTTTTGGGATGTAAATATCATCGCCTCTGCGTTCCAAAGTTATACCTAAACGGCGGAATGTATCGGGTATCATCCCTAGTTCGTCGTATGCTACATTTTTAATAGTTATTTCGGAACCTGTCATGGCAGCCATTCCAATAAAACTACCAATTTCAATCATATCGGGAAGTATTCGGTGAGTTGTTCCTCCCAAAGATTCTACACCCTCTATACGAATTAGGTTCGATGCTATTCCTGTTATCTTGGCACCCATGCGGTTTAGCATCTTACAAAGCTGTTGTAAGTAGGGTTCGCAAGCGGCATTATATATAGTGGTTTCTCCTTCGGCTAATACGGCAGCCATAATGATGTTAGCAGTACCCGTTACAGACGCTTCGTCCAAAAGCATGTACGTTCCGTGCAGTTTTTCAGCCGTGATATAATATATCTGTTGTTCGTTGTCGTAGTTAAATTCAGCACCTAATTTTTGAATACCTACAAAGTGAGTATCTAAACGTCGACGACCTATTTTATCACCTCCCGGTTTAGGAAGCAATGCTTTCCCGAAACGAGCCACCAATGGACCGATAATCATAACCGAACCTCTTAAGGAAGCACTTTTCTTTAAAAATTCCGGACTTTCGAGATATGCTAAATCTACATTATCAGCTTTAAAAGACCATGTATTCTCATTTACACGTTTAGTTGTAACACCCATATCTCCCAATAACGAAATAAGGTTGTTTACATCTAATATATCGGGAATGTTTTCGATAATTACTTCTTCGGGAGTCAAAAGCACAGCACAAATAATTTGCAATGCTTCATTTTTAGCACCTTGTGGTATAATCTCTCCGCTTAGGCGGCAACCGCCTTCTATAATAAATGATGCCATGGTATTTTTATTTTAATATTGTATTCGAGTTTACAAGTTTACCGGTAAACGAGTTCACAAGCCTTGTGTACTTGTTTACTAGTCTACTCCGTTAACTTTTTATTATAGAATTCTTACTTCGGGTTCTAGGTTGATATTGAATTTATCGGCAACGGCTTGTTGTATTTCTTTCATAAAAGCTACAATCTCATTGCCATCTGTTGAACCGTAATTTACAATAATCAAAGCTTGTTTAGGATAAGTACCTATTTGCCCCACCTGTTTGCCTTTGTATCCTACTCTGTCTATCAAAAATGCAGCTGATGTTTTAATCAAACCATTTTGCAAAGGATAAAGCGGAAGATCGGGATATTCTCCTGATATACGATCGGCTACTTCTTTTGTAATATACGGATTCTTGAAAAAACTACCGCAATTAGGTACTTCTTTTTCATTCGGAAGTTTCCGTTGTCGGATACGAATAACCGCATCTCTTACATCTTTTATTGTAGGGTCGGTTATTTCTTCCAATTCTTTGTTTAGTTCGGTATATTTGGGTGTATATGTATACGATCGGTTTAAAAGAAACACAACAGAAATAATTATATAGTTGTCTTGCTTCTTGAAAATACTGTCCCGATATTCAAATTCGCATTCTGCATTCGAAAATGAAACCACTTCCAATGTTTTCATATTCAAGGCAACTACCTCGTGTATGCAGTCTTTAACCTCTGCCCCGTACGCACCTATATTCTGCACAGGCGATGCACCTACAGTTCCCGGAATGTATGATAGGTTCTCTAAACCTGCATATCCTTTATCTACACAGTAGTCAACAAGTTGATCCCAGTCTTCCGATCCCATTACTTCGAGAAATATCTGTTCGGAATCATCCGATTCGTCCGATACTTCTCTGATACCTCTCATCGTTGGTTTGATAACCAGCCCGTCGAAGTTCTTGGTGAAGAATAAGTTGCACCCTGCTCCTAAAATGAGTTTAGACTCTTGCGGATGATCATTCAGACATTGACGGAGTTGTTTAATATCTGTGGGTTCACAAAATATCTTGGCAAGAGCTTCTGTCCGAAACGAATTATAGGGTTTTAGCTGCGTATTGTATTGATACATTATTGTTTCTTTTTAGCTATCATGACGGCTATGCCGATAACAATAATTGCGCCAAGAACGGCAAGCACAATTTCCCAATGATTAATAACAAACTTAATAATAAATACCAAAGCTACTATTACGGCAATTATACCGCATACAAGAAGAACTTTCTTGATTGTTTCTTTATTGTCTCCGGTTTCGACCTCTTTAATAAGATTTTCTTCATTTTGAGATGAATATGTCGATCTATTATCTGCGATAGGAGCTACTTCTTCAAAAGCAACATATTCTTGTTCATTTTCGCCATCGGTTATAGCCAAAGGTTTTACTACTTCATAGTCAATGTCTTCGGGGAGATACTTCTCCGGATCACTCATTTTTTGAACAGGGATAGAAGCTATTTCTGTTGTTATGGTTTCTTCTTCTATGGCAGGAGGAGGCAGATGCTCTTGTATATCCTCTAATTCGGTAATATCTTTTTCGATATTCCGATGAATTTGATTACTAGAAGCATTGTTTTCAGACAATCTTATAATTGTATCAACTCTTGATGATGCAATTTTTGTGTCAAAATCGTTACTTTCGACCATTCTCATCAATTCCGTTTCTATCGCCGGATATTTAATGATAAGAGATCGGCAAGCATCAGAAAAATCACGAAAACGATTGATTTTCTCCAGTTTCATCCTCATTTCGTCTCCACCAGAGGTAGATAAATCAAGGATTTTATCGGCAATAGCAGACTTTAAATTGTCCATAACAGTTATGTACGGTGAATTATTTTTTATTAAACAAACCTTGTAAACTCGTTTACCTGTTTACTTGTAACTTACCTGTTAGCATACATTTGTGCGTAATACTTCATGTAATCGCCCGAAGTAACTTCTTCGACCCATTCTTGATTGTCAAGATACCAACGAATTGTTTTTACAATTCCTTTATCGAACATGGTTTCGGGAGTCCAACCCAATTCGGCTGAAATTTTTGTAGGGTCGATAGCATATCGTTGGTCATGACCTTGACGGTCTTTTACGAATGTAATCAAATCGTTATTCATCCACGATATATCAATACTGCCATCCGAAAGGGTTTCTTTCTTTTTAAGTACCGAGCGATATTGTGGTTCTTTTTCCATAATATCGTGTATGGTCGATATAACCAGTTTTACAATGTCAATATTCTTCTTTTCGTTGTGTCCACCGATGTTATAAACTTCGGCATTGCGTCCGTTATTCACCACCGCATCAATAGCCTTGCAATGATCTTCTACGTATAACCAATCGCGCACATTACTGCCATCGCCATATACTGGAAGTTGTTTACCTTCCAAAATATTGCGAATAATAAGCGGTATCAGCTTTTCGGGGAAGTGATAAGGTCCGTAGTTATTCGAACAACGGGTTATATTGATAGGCATTTTATAGGTTTCGCCATATGCTTTTACGATAAGGTCGCCCCCTGTTTTGGCTGCACTGTAAGGCGAACTAGGATCGAGAGGAGTTGTTTCGGTAAAAAAACCTTCGTCTCCTAAAGAGCCGTATACTTCGTCGGTTGACACTTGTAAGTATTTAACGCCTTTTTTCCAGATTGGGTAATTATTTTCATCTTTACCGTTTGTCCAATATTTCTTGGCTGTATCCAGCAGGTTTTGTGTACCCAATATGTTCGTTTGCAAAAATATCTGCGGATTTTCGATACTGCGGTCTACATGACTTTCGGCAGCAAAGTTTACCACATAATCAATTGTATTTTCGCTGAAAATTTTGTTAGTAACAGCACTGTCGCAAATATCACCTTTTACAAATTTGATTCGTGTATCTTTTAATTCTTCGGAAAGTGTACCTAGATTGCCGGCATAAGTCAGCGCATCGAGTACTATAATTTGTATATCCGAATATTTATTTAGCATGTATTTTACGAAGTTGGCTCCGATAAAGCCCGCACCTCCAGTTACTAAGTAGGTCATGTGTGATATTATATTTTTAATTAATAGCTTTTTATAATGAAGTACAAATTTATAAATTAAATACAGTAAATATTATTACTGTCGAAAATTAGTTCAATAATTTTACAGAACATGGAATGCTTTAGATACTTTAAATTGCACTCCTATATTATCTCCAACCATATCCGATTTGTCAAAAGCAAATGCTCCCGAAAATAACCAACCCCTCAATTTGCAATTGCTGTAAGTTGCTTCTAGCATAGTCGAGTATTGATTGCGGATACTTCGTGATGGTATCAAAGGTGTTCCCCAGCTTTGCGAATAAGTAAACAAGGCTCTGTATTTTAAATCATTAGTGATAAACCCTGATATCCCTCCATGAAAAGAAGTCAAACGTGTATTATAAACCGTCAGCGAGTTTCCTTTGTTATATATAGGAGATGTCAACAGAGGATTTCCCGTTACAAAGCCGTAGTTAGTCAATGATATGTAATCGATATGATTATAGTAATTGTCTCCTCCGCTTATTTGAACCGGTATCTCATTGCTTTTGTCCCACAAGAAAGGGCTTGTTTGGTCTTTTGTATGTAGATATTCGAATAACGCACCTGTTATCCAACCTCTCTTATTGAGGTTTAGTTCTATGCCATATAGCCCATCGGGGAAATTATGGAAAAAGAGTCCCGAATGATCCTCAAAAAAACGTTCAACATAAGCTTTAACCGTATAGTTTTCTTTTCTGTAATTGGTCATAAGGTGTAAACTACCATATACATTTCCTAATACGTTTACCTGATCGGTCATGTTTGAATCTGTGCCTCCCGACATAGGAAGAAGTACTCTGAAAAAATCTTCTAATTTGCCAGGGCTACTCCAAGCATATTTCCCGTCTTTATAGAAATGCCCTCCCCATTGGGTATCCATTTCGATACCTACAATAAAGTTCCAAGTCGAATTGTTTTCGAATTTCAAGAATCCATATTTGCGATGATAAAGAATTTGTGTGGCGTAGTAACCATCTGCTGCATTGTTGCGCTTAAACGTGTCGTCAAAAAAATTACCGTATGAGATTCCTCCCATCACTTTTAGTAAATCTTTAGTATAGGGGACTGATACAAAATTGGGCAAACTAAATTCGACCTGAGAAATAGGTCTAGCGTTATTAGAGAGGGTCATACCTCCCATAGAAAGCTCTTTATTTTTGAATAAAGATGAGCGCTCTTTTGTACCTACCGAAAGTTTAGCTTTTCTATAAGACAGATCGGCATACAGTTGCTGAAAATGAAAATCAGAATTTAGATTATGTGCAGCAACCACATCTACACCCAATTGAAGTTTAAACTTCTGAGACAGTCTTTTATTAGCAAAAGTCTGTACCCTAAGATACCCACTATTATTTTCGATAGAACCCAGTCCGTATTTATTATTGGTTAACCAAAATGGTGCATTGTCGCCTCCCGAAAAAGTTCCGACAGTTTCCAAATTTATGTCGATGCCGGATTTTTCTCCTGAAAAAAAATCGCAGTATGTAATCTCTTGTTCAAGAAGCTTGGTTTCAGACTCCTGCGCAGCACACATAAAAGGTGAAGTAATGCCTAGGTAAAGCAGAAAAATAATTGAATATTGTTTCATATTTTAGTGTATCCCGTTATCCTTATAAATAAGAAGCAAATGTAGTAAAAAAAGAAAGATATGGAGAGGGAGTTCTTTTTTGTTTTTAGAACTGCAATTTTTCGATACTAGATGCAGGAGGAATTAGGGAATTTGTATTCGTTTTTTTATTATATTTGCGACAATTTTTTCACAAGAACAAAGTAAGGTCTCAGACCTTTTTATTGCTTTGGCAATTATAATAACTATCGTTTGTTGTGATTTGAGAATATATTATTAAATATTATCATTGCTTAATATGAATCGTAAGTTTACAGAATACAATAATTTCAATTTATCAGATATCAATAAAGAGATATTGGATAAGTGGAATCAGCATAACATATTTCAAAAAAGCTTGGAGATACGTGAAGGTGCTCCAACGTTTGTGTTTTACGAAGGACCTCCTTCGGCAAATGGTATGCCCGGTATTCATCACGTAATGGCTCGTGCAATTAAGGATATCTTCTGCCGTTTCAAAACGATGAAAGGCTTCTTGGTGAATCGCAAAGCAGGATGGGATACACATGGTCTGCCTGTTGAACTAGGTGTCGAAAAATCACTAGGTATAACCAAAGAAGATATAGGCAAAAAAATATCCGTACAAGAATATAACGATGCTTGCCGAAAGGAAGTAATGAAATATACCAAAGAGTGGGAAGATTTAACTACGAAAATGGGATATTGGGTGGATATGAACGACCCTTATGTTACCTATGACAATCGTTATATAGAAACCTTATGGTACTTGTTGAAAGACCTTTACGGTAAAGGATATTTGTATAAAGGATACACTATACAACCATATTCACCGGCAGCAGGTACAGGACTTAGTTCGCATGAGTTGAATCAACCGGGTACCTATCGGGATGTAAAAGATACAACTTGTGTTGCCCAGTTTAAAGCAATTGACACGAAACCCGAAATGAATGGTTTCGGAACACCATATTTTTTGGCTTGGACAACTACTCCTTGGACACTTCCCTCTAATACAGCTTTGGCTGTGGGGGCAGATATAGAATATGTGGCTGTACAAACATATAACCCTTATACAGGGGATAAAATGACTGCTGTTGCAGCAAAATCTCTTGTAGCCAGTTTGTTTAATCCAAAAGCAGTCGACTTACAACTCGAAGATTATAAGCAAGGCGATAAACTGATACCTTACAAAATAGTAGGAGAGTGGAAAGGCTCTGAATTAGCAGGAATGAAATATGAGCAACTTATCCCTTGGGTGAATCCGGGAGAGGGTGCATTTAAAGTAATAACAGGAGATTTTGTAACCACCGAAGACGGTACAGGTATCGTGCATATAGCTCCCACTTTTGGTGCAGATGATGCCAAAGTTGCTAAGCTAAATAATGTACCTGCATTGATGTTGACCGATAAGGAAGGAAATCTTCGTCCGATGGTCGATCTTACAGGTAAGTATTTCAAATTAGATGATTTAGATGCTGCTTATGTAAATCAATCGGTAAATGTTGATCTCTATAAAGAATATGCAGGGCGTTATGTAAAGAATGCTTACGATAACTCTTTAACGGAGACCGATACTACATTGGATATAGATATCTGTGTAATGCTTAAACAGCAAAACAAAGCATTCCGCATCGAAAAGCATGTACACAATTACCCTCATTGCTGGCGTACCGATAAGCCTGTATTATACTATCCTTTAGACAGTTGGTTTATACGCACAACAGCTTGCAAAGATCAATTAATAGAACTGAATCAAACTATTAATTGGAAACCCCAATCGACAGGTACAGGGCGTTTCGGTAAGTGGTTGGAAAACCTACAAGATTGGAATCTTAGCCGTAGCCGCTATTGGGGTACTCCTCTGCCTATCTGGAGATCAGAAGATGGTAAAGAAGAACTTTGTATTGGTTCGGTGAAAGAATTGTATGAAGAAATCGCAAAATCTATCAAGGCAGGATTTATGTCCAAAGAACCTTGGTCGGGTTTTGAAGTAGGTAATTTAGATAAAGCAAATTACGAAAAAATAGACTTGCACCGTCCTTACGTAGATAATATCATCTTAGTTTCACCTTCGGGCAAACCGATGAAGCGTGAAACCGATTTGATTGACGTTTGGTTCGATTCCGGAGCTATGCCTTTTGCACAGGTGTTTTATCCGAATATAAGCGCAGAAGAATTTGAAAAAATATACCCTGCCGATTTCATAGCAGAAGGTGTAGATCAAACTAGAGGTTGGTTCTTTACGCTACATGCCATATCAACTATGATACATGGTCGTGTTGCATTTAAGAACGTAATATCCAATGGTTTGGTCTTGGATAAAAACGGAAACAAAATGTCTAAACGTTTAGGCAATGGCGTTGATCCGTTCGAGACAATAGAGAAATACGGTTCGGATCCCTTGCGTTGGTATATGATTACAAATGCTTCGCCCTGGGACAATCTGAAATTCGATACCGAGGGTATAGACGAAGTTCGTCGAAAATTTTTCGGAACATTATATAATACTTATTCGTTCTTTGCATTGTATGCAAATGTGGACGGGTTTAATAACTCGCAACCGCAGATACCAATCAATGAGCGTCCCGAGATAGACCGTTGGGTTATGTCGCTGCTCAATACATTGATAAATGAGGTGGACGAGTATTATGAAACATATGAGCCAACAAAGGCAGGGCGTGCTATTTCTGATTTTGTGAATGACAATCTCAGCAATTGGTATGTTCGTCTGAACAGGAAACGTTTTTGGGGTGGCAGCATGACTGCAGATAAATTGTCGGCATACCAAACCCTTTACGCTTGTTTAGAAACTGTAGCTAAATTGATGGCTCCGATAGCTCCTTTCTATGCTGATAAACTATATCATGACTTAACTGTTGTATGTAAGGCTGAAAGTGAATTATCTGTTCATTTGACAGACTTTCCGAAATCTGATGTTTCGGTTGTTGATAAGGCGTTGGAAGAACGCATGCAGATAGCTCAAAGTATATCGTCTATGATTTTGGCTTTGCGCAGAAAGGTGAGTATAAAAGTACGTCAACCGCTTATGCAGATTATGATTCCCGTATTGGATCAACATCAGCAAGATGCTGTTGAGGCGGTACGTGACCTGATATTAAGCGAAGTAAACGTAAAAGACCTCAAATATGTAGGTAATGCAGCTGGAATACTGGTGAAGAAGGTAAAACCCGATTTCAAGAAACTAGGACCACGCTATGGTAAGATAATGAAACAGCTTGCAGCAGTAGTTCAAGAGATGGAGCAGGCGGCTATCTCTCAACTGGAGTCAACAGGTTCGTATACATTTGATATAGAAGGGCAAGCAGCAACAATTGAATTGGCAGACGTAGAAATCATTTCAGAAGATATTGAAGGATGGTTGGTTGCCAACGAAGGACGCTTAACCGTTGCTTTGGATATAACGATTACAGACGATTTGCGAAAAGAAGGAATCGCCCGCGAGTTGGTAAATCGCATACAAAATATTCGAAAATCGAATGGTTTTGATATCGTAGATCGAATAAGCGTAAAATTATCGGATTCTGACGAAATCAATAATGCAGTTAAAGAATATTATGATTACATTGCAGGACAGGTTCTAGCTGACAAGATAACATTAGAAGCTAACGTCGACGGCATAGAAGTAGATATGGATGATTTTGTATTAAGCATATCTGTTGATAGGGTATAATACTGAAAATTATTGTTAAACACAAAAATGGAGAACATTATGGGAGAAAAAACAAGATACACAGATGAGGAACTAGAAGAGTTCCGTGATCTGATTTTAGGCAAATTGGTGAAAGCTAAAGAAGAATATGAGGCTCTTAAAGCATCTATAACAAATTCTGATGGCAATGATGTAACAGATACATCGCCCACCTTTAAAGTATTGGAAGAGGGTGCTTCGACTCTATCGAAAGAAGAGGCAGGCAGATTGGCACAACGCCAAATGAAATTTATCCAAAACTTGCAAGCTGCTCTTATTCGCATCGAGAATAAAACATACGGTATTTGTCGCGAAACAGGAAAACTGATTCCTAAAGAACGCCTACGTGCCGTACCTCATGCAACATTGAGTATTGAAGCAAAAAATGGAGGAGCGAAGTAAAAATTAATAAGAATATTTACAGAGAAAAAGTAGTGAAATTATTGTATAATTTTGCTGCTTTTTCTTCTCATGTTTATAATAAGATATCCAGTCATTATTCGTTTGATAACTAGTTGATTGGGTTAGTTGTCTTTTCGCTGTAGGAGCAGGGCTCTGCTCAATGTTGTCATTGCGAACGATAGCCGACACGTCATTGCGAACGTAGTGATACAAAAGGTACAACAATAAAATTTTTAGAATACTTATCTTACTGTATTTATATAAAAAAATCATGCAAAAATTACCAAAAGGGCTAGTTGCCGTCGTAGTTGTTCTACTTGTCATCATCGCAGATCAGGTTCTCAAAGTTTGGGTAAAAACTAACATGGCTCTCTATGAGAGTATAGATATTGCCAGCTGGTTTAAAATTTACTTTGTCGAAAATAATGGAATGGCTTTTGGTATAGAAGTTATAGGTAAATTATTTCTTTCGGTGTTCCGTATTATTGCAGTTGGTTTTATCGGTTATTACCTGTTCCTTTTGGTGAAGAAGAATTATTCAAATGGCTATATTGCATGTATAGCTTTGATCTTGGCAGGAGCTCTTGGTAATATTATCGACTGCGTATTATATGGAGAGATATTTACGGCTAGTTTTCCGGGACGTGTAGCTTCATTAGTACCCTTTGGAGAAGGATATGCAAGCATGTTGCACGGAAAAGTGGTAGACATGTTCTATTTTCCTCTTATCGAAAGCACATTTCCGAGTTGGGTACCCGGATGGGGAGGCGAAAGTTTTGTTTTCTTTCGTCCCATCTTCAATTTAGCAGATTCGGCTATCACAGTAGGCATTGTATTGTTACTGATATTTTACCGAAAAACATTGCTTGAAACTATGCAAAAACCGGAAGACGAAAAATGAAGAAGCGTACGCTCACATATTATCTGCTGTCACTAGTTATTGGTTCTACAAGTATGGTTTCGTGTGGAGATAGCAGAGATAAATTGTCTCGTGAAAAAATGGTGGAAGTTTTGCATGATATTCAATTAGCAGAAGCCATCTATCAAACCCAATATAGCGAATTTAGAGATAATGAGCAAAAGGATGCCTTAATACAAAGTATTCTTGGGAAGCATGGTGTAACTCAAGCTCAATTAGACTCGTCTTTGGTTTGGTATGCCGACAATGCAGAGATTTACATGAAGGTAAACGATTCTGTTATATCTTCGTTGAAAAGAGATATGACAATAGCAGAGAAAATGATGCCTAAGGGATTAGGTAGTTTAAATAGAAACAGCTCTATTTTGCCTACTTCTTATTATTTATCTGGCGATATTCCAACCCTAACTTTCGATATAGATTCTGCAAAGATTAAAAATTATCCTAAGTTTTCTTTAGAATTCAATACTTTAGGTATTCAAGAGAAAATGAAGGGCGAGCTTGAAGTGTGGTTTGAATATGCTGATACTACTATTGTCCGCAATCAGTTATTGAACAAAGACGATCATTTCAAAATAATAAACGAGACTGATACAGTACCTTTAAAGAACATATCGGGTTATTTCCGTATCAATTCCAAAGAAGTTATAAACAATAAAGTTCTGCTCTATAATATAATACTCAAGAATATAGAAGCAGCAAAGGATAGTACATCCATAAAATCGGATACGTTGTCTCACCACCCGACGACTTCCCCCAAGGAGAGGAGCTAAAAGGCACTCTCTTTGCAACTCTACCCTTTTGGGGTAGGGCTGTTAAGTTCTAAACTTTGTGAGTTTTGTGTTTGCCTTTGTGTACTCTGTGTTAAGAAATAATTTAAACACAAAGGACACAAAGGTTGGCATAAAGAATACAATTATTAGTTTCACAATAGAACTTAACAGCCCTGCCCTTTTGGTTTAATTTGGTGCTCTATTATATAAAAAGACGGCTATACCTATAAATATGGCATTAGGAATCCAGGCAGCAATTAAAGGACTGACCAAGCCTGATACTGCAAAAGAGGAGCTTAGCGTTAAAAAAAGAATATAAGACACACTCAAAAGTAAGCCTATGCCTATGTTGAGTCCCATCCCTCCTTTTACTTTACGGGAAGACAGCGAAGCTCCTATTATAGTAAGTATAAATGCAGAGGCTATTGATGCAAACCGTTTATGATATTCTATCTCAAATGCTTGTATATTACCTATTCCCCTGTCTTTCTGACGTTGTATGTGATTGTGGAGGGCAGGAGTAGTCATTTGTTCAAAATCGTAATTTGTAATAAGAAAATCACTGGGTACAATAGTAAGTGTGGTATCCGTTTTGTCTCCTGCGGTGATATGCTCTTTCATGCCATCAAAATTACGAATGGAATAATCGTATATTGTCCAGTTATAAAGTGAATCGTACTGTATGCGGTTTGCAGTAAGTCTCGAAACAAGTTCTTTACCTTCAAATTTATCCAATGAAAAATAATAACCGGTTTTTTCGATGTTATCATATCGGTTGAAAAAAGCAATTACACCCGGTTCTATTTGAATCTGTATCCGTTCGGCATAAGTGACAGCTCTGTTTTTTATGTACTTATTTTGGAATTTAATCCTCACAACATTTGCCGGAGGAATAATGAAACTGCTAAGAACAAAGCTGATTAGAGCAATAATTCCCGCAGATATCATGTAAGGTTTCATTAATCTTTTGAAGCTCATACCCGAAGCCAGCATAGCTATAACTTCGGAATTGTCAGCCAGCTTAGATGTGAAAAATATGACCGATAAGAAGACAAATAATGCACTGAATAGGTTTACATAGTAAGGGACAAAATTTACATAATAACTGAATATTATGGCTTTCAGGGGTGCATCGTTTTTGATAAACTTATCGAGTTGTTCATTAAAATCAAAAACTACAGCAATAGATATAATGAGAAGAATAGAGAAGATATACGTCCCCAAAAATTTCTTAATAATATATTTGTCTAATATCGTAAGCATTAACTCAAAGTGTTATATTCGGCGTGAAATATCGTCTATGATAGAAGCTTTCCAGGTTGTAAAGTCACCTGCAATAATACGTTTGCGAGCTTCTTGCACCAACCATAAATAGAAAGCTAAGTTATGTATAGATGCAATTTGTAAGGCAAGAATTTCGTTAACAATAAATAAATGTCGTAGATATGCTTTGCTGTACAAGGTATCAACAAACGATGTTCCTTCGGTATCTATGGGCGAAAAATCATTTGCCCATTTTTTATTCTTCATATTCAGAATACCATAGCGAGTAAATAACTGACCATTACGCCCGTTACGTGTAGGCATAATGCAGTCAAACATATCTACACCTCGTTCGATAGCTTCCAAAATATTGGCAGGAGTACCCACTCCCATCAAATAGCGGGGCTTGTCTTTTGGTAAGATTTCGTTGACAACTTCAATCATTTCGTACATTTTTTCGGTAGGTTCTCCTACAGCCAAACCTCCGATCGCATTGCCTTCTGCTCCTTTTTCTGCTATATTTTCGGCAGCACGTTTCCGTAAATCGGGATATACACAACCTTGTACAATGGGGAATAATGCTTGTTTATATCCGTATGTACATTCGGTTTCATTGAATCTGGTGATACAACGATCGAGCCATCTTTCGGTCAATTCGAGCGATTTTTTTGCATAGCCGTATTCTGCATCTCCAGGGGTGCATTCATCAAATGCCATCATTATATCGGCACCAATGGTTCGTTCTATGTCCATTACCCGTTCGGGTGTAAACATGTGTTTAGAACCATCTATATGAGAACGGAAAATTGCACCTTCCTCTGTCAGTTTTCGATTATGAGCCAACGAAAATACTTGAAAACCACCACTATCGGTAAGAATCGGTTTGTTCCAACTATTAAATTTATGCAGACCGCCTGCCTGTTCGAGTATATCGAGACCGGGACGCAGATATAAATGATAAGTGTTTCCCAAAATAATTTGAGCTTTGATATCATTCTCTAGTTCGGGCATATGTACGGCTTTTACCGCACCTTGTGTGCCGACAGGCATAAAAATAGGAGTTTCAATCTGTCCGTGATCGGTGGTTATAAGACCGGCACGAGCTTTAGATTGAACATCTGTATGTTGAAGTTCAAATTTCATTCTTAATTTTCCGGGTGTTCAGAATTCGCATTATTTATTGGAAGAAGATTCTTCTGTCGCGTGTTCTAAGTCTACTAACTGCACGAGAACAATTGAAGTCTTGTTCTTCTTTAAAACAGAAAATTCGTAGCCTTCGGCTTGTAACTTATCGTGAGTATTGGGAATTCTGCCAAATTTATCAATCAAATAGCCGGCAAGTGTGTCGTATTGTTTTGCCTTATCAACAGAGTGGGGCAGTTGATTATTTATATCACTTATGGCAGCGGTAGCAATTACGGAGTATACATTATCAGATACTTTTTCAACAAAAGGAATTTCGTTATCGTATTCGTCTTGTATTTCACCAACCAATTCTTCAAGTATATCTTCCATTGTGATAATACCTTCGATGCCTCCGTATTCGTTCAATACCATGGCTATTTGCTGGTGTTTTATCTGAAATTCTTTAAGAATTTGTCCAATGCGTTTAGTCTCGGGAACAAAAGATACCGGTCTGATAATAGGACGTATATCAACCTCTCCATTTTGACGCATCTTTTTCAGGATGTCTTTGAGGTGAACTATCCCTATAATATTATCGATACTGTCTTCGTAACATGGAATACGCGAAAAACCGTCTTCGATAACAGTTTCGAGTGTTTCGGCATCATAATCGTGAGCATCAATTGCTAAAACCTGTGTACGAGGAACCATCACTTGTCGGGCAGTACGTTCCGAAAAATCAAAAGCATTTTTGATAATGTCATAATTCGAATCTTCGATATTCCCACTTTCTCGTACCTGATCTACTAGATATTTCAGCTCATCGCTACTGTAAGACTCGGCTTCGGATGCAGTATGCAAACCAAACATCTTGAGTATCGTGTTTGCAAACCCGTTTAAAATCCAAATAAAAGGACGGCATATCAAGTAAAAGCCTTGCAATGGATACGCTATAAATAGGGTAGTTTGTTCGGGTCTCAATATTGCCAAAGATTTGGGAGCAAGCTCTCCAAAAACAATATGTAGAATAGTAATGATAAGGAAAGCTACAGGTAATGCTATACCGTGTGCCAATTCGGGGCTTATGTTTACTCCTAGAAGTTCCATGATATTGATTATCATTTTCGAAACTACAGGTTCTCCAATCCAACCTAAGGCAAGACTCGATAATGTGATTCCTAGTTGTGTAGCAGCCAGATATCCATCGAGATGACTAACTATATGTTTTGATAGAATCGCAAAACGGTTTCCTTCTTGTGCCTTAAGTTCTAGTTGCGAACTTCTTACCTTGACGATAGCAAATTCGGCAGCCACAAAAAAACCATTGAAGAAAACAAAAAGAAAAGTAATAAGAATGTTAGATATCATATATCTATTAAAATGATGATATTACAAAGATAATACAATTGTGGTTTCACCAAAAGGAATGATTGTATTTTCGATTTAATATTTTGCTTTGGCTGTTATGTGTTTGATTTCTATCTTGAACGTTGTCGTACGATTCCACGATTTATCCATGTATTGTTCTGCCATTTCTTCGAATCCGGGAGAGTACTTTTTCACTAAAAGTCTTAGTGCTTTTCTTTTCTCATCATCCGACAAATTGGTTATGGCATCACCAAAGGCAATAACACTTTCGTAGAGAGTGGTAAACTTATCGGCAATAGGATTTGTTTTTCCCACAACGCAAAAAGATACTTTGTTGTTTTTGCTTATTTCGTCGAGCTTTTGTCCCTCCGGTGCACAATGAAAGTAAAGCGAATTACTCTCTTCTTCATAGCCATAACTGATTGGTATACCGTACGCATATCCGTTTTCGGAAGTGCCTAATGAAAGAAATCCGTACTCCGAATTCATCAGCAAATCGGTAATCCGCTCGCCTTCCAATACTCTGTTTTGTCGTCTTACTTCTCTGAACATAATTTAATAGATGCTTTTAATTATATCTACTTTCAGATTATCAATCTTGTCATCGATAGCTTTCTTAAATTCATCGAAATGTGTGCTTTCGTTGTGTAAATCGATAGCTTCTTGTGATTTCCATACTTCGAGAATTGTGTATGTTAAGGGAACCATCACGCTTTGATGCAGATCGTACGATATATTACCCTCTTCTTTTCGTGTAGCGTCTACTATATTATGGAGTGCTACTAATACTTCTTTTTCGTATTCTGGTTTTACAACGATAGTTGCAACTATTTTTAATTCAGCCATTTGTTTTTTTTATAATGTTGTTGTTCTTTTAATAAAAACTGCTATCTATAATTTTATTTTTCTTTAATTTATTACCGCTGAAATTGATTGATTCTGATACAAAACCTATAACAAAACTATTTGAGTAATTATGGGTTTGCAGGTCATGTATTTTGGTTTGATAAAATGACCCCAAATAACCTATGCGTATAGATATTTTTGAAATAGGGATATCTGCCGTAAAATAAGTACGCAAAGCCCGTTGGTTATGAAGTGATGCAAAATTGACAACACCAACACTGTTACCCAATGATATTTCGTAGTACGATTGCCCGTAATGGGGCGAAAACACAATACCTGCCACAGGAGCATCCAATTGCCCCCTAAAAGTGATGCTCTTCCAGTTATAGAAAGCAATAGCCGACAGGTTTATGTTGGTATATGCTTTTGCCGATGCCGGATTATTAGAGTTTCGCTGATTATATATTACACCTCCGGCAATATTCCAAAGACCTCCTGCCGAAAAGCGAAATTTATTGGTCTTCACCAAGTTGTAGTGTCCTCCCCAACTATATTCTCCCAATATCGAATATTGAGTGGCGTTTCCGATCGGATTATTCGTCTTAGATAACTCAATATCCACGAGTTGTTGTTTGGTGAATTTATTATCGAACCACGACGATTTTCGCATCCGTTCGTTAAATAAATGAAGCGAAGTTCCTGTATATTTGAGAGGAGACAGGTAGGTGTCGTACAAATTGCTGCTTCCGATACCGATGAGAGTCGCATTGTTTGTAGAAGTAATTTTGTCTTCACTTTGTGCGTATAAAGAACTTGCACTCAATAAGCAGTACACCAAACAAAGGCTTGAAAAAATTCGATATATACTCATTGTGATAAATTTTAAAGTTTCATACTTATTTATTCACCTCTTTGAAGATCCTGCCGCAATCTTCCCTTCTTTTTTTGATAAATTTCGTAACTCTTTACTCACTAAGACGTAAGGCATTACGTCTCTACCTGTTCACCTGTTTACTTGTCTACTCATTCACTTGTAACTTGTAACTTGTAACTCGTAACTATTTATTACTATTCAAAATCAATCATCCTTTGTGCGGCTGCTTCATCTATATCCTCCGAATCTTCGTCATCAATTTCTACGGCAAAAGATTCTACGTCTTCTCCTTCTGCTAATTTTTCGGGGAATCGTGTCGGTTCAAGTTCTCTTATCTTACCTATTTCGTAAGTCGAAATCCGTTTACCTTTTGCCTTGAAACTTTTTTCGGATATAAATTCTTCGGCATCCACAATAAGCGATCCTCTGTAACTATCGTTTCCTCCAAATACTGCTTCTATTCGAGGGTAAGCTATATCTGTAAGTATATATAGTTTCGATGCGCTATTATCACCCAAGAAATTTTGTGTTTTATTGGAAGCCTCAAACGTAAACCGTTTCAAGTACATATATTCTTGATCGGCATCATATAAAACAGCTGTCCAAACTTTGTTTTCGTCAAATTTTTCAATCTTTATAATACCATTTTCATAATGATTAGTCAAGTCGAAGTTTGTCGTATAAAAGTCTCCATTTTCTTTTACAACCAAAATTTGGTCGTCGCTGTGGAATTCTCCCAAATAAGTACCCCTTTCGTCATAATTGAGGCGCAAAACATCGGGATCAAACCATACCTTTCGTCCTCCGAGTGTCGATTTTCCTTTTTGTTTCAAGGTGATCTTATGTACATCAGCTTTAGTCAACAGATTTCCCATCGACTGGCGCCCTTTGATAACTATTTGGCTAAAGTCTTTTTCAAACAGTTGCACCTTTTGTCTCGCCTTTGGTTTTAGAAGAATGCGTACTGTTTCGGCTTCACCATTGGGGTTTGCACTGAAATATACGATGCGTGAGCCTTCGTCGCCCATTGTTACATCATATTCTTTGTCACGGGTAATTCCTGTTACGGCAAAACGTTTTATGTAATGAGGTCCTGCCTTAGCTTGCCGATATATTACATTGTATATGGTACGTTTGTCGTTTCTCTTGAAAACATTTACGTATAATATATTTTTGCCGATAAACATTTTTTCGGAAACCTTTACTATTTTGTATTTTCCGTCTTTGAAGAATACAATAACGTCATCAATATCAGAGCAGTTACAGATAAATTCGTCTTTCTTAAGTGCAGTGCCTATAAAGCCTTCCTCACGGTTGATATATAGCTTTTCGTTTGCTTCTACTACTTTTGAGGCTTCAATAGTATCAAAATTGCGAATTTCGGTCATACGGGGATGATTTTTCCCGTATTTCTCTTTGAGCATCACAAACCAAGCGATTGTATAATCAACAATGTTTGCGAGATTATGCTCAATTTCTTCTATTTCGGATTTGTATCGGGCAATAAGTTCATCTGCTTTGTCCGAATTAAACTTAAGGATGCGTCCCATCTTGATTTCCATCAATTTGAGAATATCTTCTTTGGTTACTTCTCTTATAAACAGCTTAGTAAAAGGAATCAAGCGTTTGCCAATATGACTTACGGCGGCATCCATGTCTACGGCTTCTTCAAAACCTTTGTCTTTGTATATACGTTCTTCGATAAATATTTTTTCTAAAGACGAGAAGTGTAGCGTTTCTTCTAATTCACTTTTATGAATCTCGAGTTCCCAGCGTAGTAAGTTGAGCGTATTATCGGTATTATCCCTTAGTATACTGCTTACTGTAAGAAAGTGAGGCTTATTATGTGAAATAACACAACAATTGGGCGAAATACTGATTTCGCAATCGGTAAAAGCATACAAGGCATCAATAGTTTTATCGGATGATACCCCGGGTGCCAAGTGGATATGTATTTCGACATTGAGTGCCGTAATATCGTCAACTTTTCGAATTTTTATTTTGCCTTTCTCATTGGCTTTCAAAATAGATTCTACTACCGATGTTGTAGTTCTTCCGTAAGGAATATCAGTGATAATAAGAGTTTTATTATCCAACTTCGATATTTTGGCTCTTACTTTTACGGCTCCGCCTCTCTCTCCGTCATTATAACGGCTCACATCGATATAACCACCGGTCTGAAAATCGGGAAAAAGTGTAAAACTGTTGCCCTTCAAACAGGCAATCGAAGCGTCACATAAATCGTTGAAATTGTGAGGCAATATTTTTGACGATAAACCAACCGCAATACCCTCTACCCCTTGTGCCAATAATAGTGGAAACTTTACAGGCAGAGTTATGGGTTCTTTATTTCTCCCGTCATACGACGGTTTCCATTCGGTAGTTTTATTATTAAATGCAATTTCTAAAGCAAATTTCGATAAACGTGCTTCAATATAACGGGGGGCAGCAGCTCCGTCTCCGGTTAAGATATTACCCCAGTTACCTTGGCAATCTACCATCAAGTCTTTTTGTCCGAGTTGAACCAAAGCATCGCCAATTGAGGCGTCACCGTGGGGGTGAAACTGCATGGTGTGACCTATAACATTAGCCACCTTGTTGTAACGCCCGTCGTCCATCCTCTTCATCGAATGAAGAATACGGCGTTGCACGGGCTTCAATCCGTCGGCAATATGAGGAACAGCTCGCTCCAATATTACATACGAAGCATAGTCAAGAAACCAATTTTGATACATCCCTGAGAGGTGCAGCTGGCTCTCACCGTCTTTTGTCGGAATTTTGTACTCCGAACGGGATGATGTTTCGCTTACATCCTCAGATTCGTTATCAGTAGATGGTTCATCTATTAAATTAGGGTCATTCTCTTCAATAATATCTTCTGGAAACATATATGATGCTTGGTAAACTAAATCTTACTAAAAATTTAAAAATCATCCAAAGATAACCTTTTTTAGATTGATAACAAACCTGTTTACCCTCGATAATTCATCACTTATTAAATAGAAACAAAGGATAAATAATAGAAATTTGAGATAAATAAAAGAACTAGAACCAATCATAGTTTCTATATTTGTGTTTTAATTAAAAAAACACTCCAATGTTAATAAATAATGCCTATATTTTTACAAGACTGAATGAATTAATAAAAGAAAAACAAGCAACTTTTCAAACAGGTAAGGCAAAAGATTTTAAGTTGTATCAAATAAAGCTCCGTTTTCCGAAGTGGCTTAGAAATATAATCTTTCATCCTTTTAATCCCGTATATTCGATATACTCCCAAAGAAAGATGAGTATAAATAAGTCTAAGGAAAATAATATTTCTTTAGAGCCTCTACATCCTGTGGCTGTAGAATTTGTCGGATATTGTTTTTCTGAAAAAATCGATTTTGAATCGAATACGTATTACCCACAACAGGATGAAGCTGAAATTATATCTTTCATTGATAATAGATTAAAATCAATTATCACCGGATATGACTCTATGGAAATAGATGAAAGGTTGAGAGGTATCTTAAAACAAAGAAAATCAATACAACAAAAGACAAAAAAAACAAATGATGGATATTCTCTAGAATTGGACGGAGAGAATTATATTCTTCCAAGTGATTCATTTCAAGAACATACCTATATTCATGATTATGGTTTGAAATATCTTCCCGAATATGTGCATGAATATATTAAAGGAAAAGATTTTTTGGACGCGGGTGCATATTTGGGTGATACTTCTATATTGCTACTAAAAAAATACAATCCAAAAAGAGTTTTTGCATACGAGCCTGTAAATGAAAATGTGGAGCATTTGAAAGAGACTATCAAGAAAAATAGCACAGATCAAATCGTTATTGTGAATAAAGGATTGGGTGATAAAGAAGGAGAAATTGATATTTATATTAGTCCGGGGCAACTGTCAGGTTGTACAACAAATGGTTCTCTTGCCGGATCTTCTACTATTAAAGAAACTATTCATATTACAACCATCGACAATGAATGTAAAGACCGTAAGGTGGGATTGATAAAAATGGATATAGAAGGTGCCGAATACTCTGCTATTCAGGGCGCATTAGAAACAATAAAAAGAGATAGCCCTGTTTTGCTTATTTCTCTTTATCACACAGGGAAAGACTTTTTTGAAATACCGCCTGTCTTAAAAGCGGCTGTACCTAACTATCAATTCAGATTTTTCAATATAGAAATAGCTAATCCTATTTCAGAAAAAATACTTGTGGCATATCCCGAAAAATGACCTGGAGAGGATATTTTGGATTTTAAAGTGGTTTTATTTTCCGAGACTTGGGTTAGACAGATAATAAAGTCTGTTTGATACCTCGGGAATTATAAAATTGTCCCGAAATTGTTACAATCTAAAAAAGTTAATTAGACAACTTTTTGTGGAAATAAAAAAAATCTATTTATTTTTGCAAAACTAACTAACAAAATTTAAGATTATGATTATATACGGAACAAAATCATCAAAAGGTAAACTAATAGATACTAATTGTCAATGTCCTTTCTGTGGACAGCAAAACGCTTTGGCTGTATTGCCTTATCAAAAAAGTGCTCACGTTTATTGGATTCCTATTTTTCCTATGGGAAGAGAATATTTTGTACTTTGTAAGGCTTGCGGAAAAGAAGTTCCCAATCATTATATCGGAGGTATTACTCCCGAAATAAAGAAAAAAGTAGGTTTCCCGTGGACTTCTTTTATAGGTCTTTTTGTAATTGGAGGCTTGATTCTTTGGGGATTTGCAAGTAAAGTATTGAGATAAAGAAACGAAAAGAGGAGCTAATTTACTTAACCTCCTCTTTTTGTATTTTATAATGAGTTGTATGCTTCCAATGCTTTCTCGAGAACAGTTAAAGCATGACCTAAATCTTCTTTATTTAAAACATAAGCCATTCTGACTTCATTTTTGCCTAATCCGGGAGTTGTATAGAAGCCCGAGGCAGGAGCCATAAATATCGTTTGCCCCTCGTATTCAAAATCCGATAAGCACCATTCACAAAATTTGTCGGTATCGTCCACGGGAAGTTTTACAACTGTGTAGAAAGCACCCATAGGTATAGGCGAATATACTCCGGGTATCATATTTAATCTGTCGATCAAAAACTTACGACGTTCAACATACTCTTCGTAAGTGTCCTGCAAATATTCGGGATCTGCATCAAGTGAAGCCTCTGCTACTATCTGTCCGATGAGTGGCGGACTGAGACGTGCTTGGCAGAATTTCATTACCGCATTACGAAGCTCTTTATTCTTTGTGATTAGTGCACCAATACGTATACCGCATTCGCTATATCGTTTTGAAACTGAATCTATTAATACTACATTGTCTTCTATGCCTACCAAGTGACAAGCCGAAACGTATGGAGAACCTGTATATATAAATTCACGGTAAACCTCATCCGAAAATAAGTATAAATCATACTTCTGAATCAGTTTTTTTATCTGATTCATTTCGGCTCTCGAATATAAATAGCCGGTAGGATTATTGGGGTTACATATCATAATCCCTTTAGTACGCTCGTTGATTAGTTCCTCAAATTTTTCGATAGGAGGCAAAGCAAATCCTTCTTCAATGGTCGAAGATACAGGTTTAATTATTGCTCCTGCCGATACCGCAAAAGCCATATAATTGGCATAGGCAGGTTCGGGTACAATAATCTCATCTCCAGGATTTAAACAAGCCAAGAAAGCGAAAAGAACGGCTTCTGATCCACCAGTTGTTATGATGATTTCGTCTGCAGATACATTTATATTATATTTGGCATAATAACCTACCAATTTCTCTCGATATGAACGATAACCATCACTCGGGCTATACTCCAATATAGTCCTGTCGATATTTTTTAAAGCATCCAATCCAGCTTTGGGAGTAGGCAGGTCGGGTTGACCTATATTAAGATGATAAACTTTCAGACCTCTAGCTTTTGCCGAGTCTGATAAGGGTGCCAACTTCCTGATGGGTGAGCTGGGCATTTCTATTCCACGTTCCGAAATTTTGGGCATATCAAGATAAATGAATTGCAAATGTAATAAAATGTAAAGAAATTTAACCATTATATCATCAAAATGATTCTTGATGAGGGTTCTTATTTTACTTCATTCTATAATAATCGTAAGCAGCTTTAGATATTTGGGCGATTATATCGGCATTAGTTTTATCATTCTCTACCGAGTTGACAATAAATACAGCTATAGATAAGTTTTTGCCATTAGGAAGTTCAATAAAACCAAGATCATTATCGGCAGCTTTTAGTCCCTGTGCATTACGAAACGAACTACCGGTTTTATGCCCCACTACAGTCCCCTTAGGAAGTAATCCTTTTATTTTGTCATTACCGGTAGAAGATTCGATAAGTGTATTCCATAAAAATTCTTTATACACAGGAGCAAATAAATCTTGTTGACGGAAAATTTCTAATAATTGAACAGCAGAATAAGGTGTAGTCCAATTATCATACTGATTTTTGAAATCTTCGTGCATTTCTTTTTCAGTTTTAGTTATGGCTATCTGTTGAATACCTAAAATTTTTATGTATTGCTCTACATAATCTGTACTTCCTAGAAAACCGAATAAAACATCACAAGCATTATTATCACTTTGTGATATGCAATATTGTATCAATTTGCCAATAGACATATAGAAATTACCTTCGGGTTTAGCCTCTCTTAACGGACTATGTGTATCAGGTAACAATACCGATTGCGATATATATATTTGCTGTTCTAAAGGGATATTTTTTTTACTTAAGTTGTCTAATACAGCCAATACCAAATGAAATTTGTATACGCTCATCGTTGGGTAGCGATATTGATTATTCATCGTAAGCGTATCTGTTCCATCATACGTAATTGCCACACCAACTGTCGCTTTTTTATTATTGACTATTGTGGCTATGGTTTTTCTTAAGTCATTATTTTGTGCAGATAATGAGGCTGTAATTGCAGCAAAAAGAAAACATATACAGATTAATGAGCGATTCATACCTATTAAGTTTTTATTTAGGCGTTCCTTGCACAAATATAATAAATATTCTGATAAGTTTTTCGAAACATTTACTAAGGTGTATATGGGTGGAGTTCTGCTCCACTCAATGGCTCTACCTAGATTTCTCTTTTGTAATCATTTGTTCTATTTTACAACAAAATATTTGTATCACAGTACTTTATCTTACACTTATCAATTTTAACTATTTTGCATTAAACAAAATAAATGAGAACTATGTTATACTCTTAGCAAAAGCCAAGCAACGAAATGCCACATAATCTATAAAAAAATATATAATGGAAACAGGGTTCGATGTCATAGGATCAATAGTGATAGGTATTCTCTTGGGGTTCATAACCAATAAACTTACTCGCAAACATAAACTTGGTCTATTCACCGGCTTTGCTATCGGCATGGTAGGTGCTTTAATCGGATCATTTGTGCTTAACTTATGCAGATTCAATTATGATTCGTTTACCTCTGCCGTTCTTATCGGTTATGCTTTTTCGGCAATTGTTGCAGCTATTTTCTTGTATACAGCCTTTCGGATAAACAATAAAGCTTAATATATTTCACATTGTATTTAGTTTAGTTATTCAATTTCTTTTATTTTATTTTACTCAATACTGTGGTGCGTAATTCAAAATTTCAATTTTGGTTACGCACTTTCTTCCAGTATTTTAGCCCATTTTAGAGACATCATATATCGTCATATAGATATAATTATTCAATTGATTTACAATATTTAACTCTTTATATTTTTTATTTGATTGCGCACAATCTAATTTTGTCAAATATAATACGAATGTATCTTATGACAGATTATTTAAAACTCGAGAATCAATTATGCTTTCCTATCTATGCTTTGGCTAGGCAGATGGTTGCTCTGTACAGACCTTATCTGGATAAAATGGGGTTGACATATCCTCAATATCTAGTCATGTTGGTTTTGTGGGAGCACAAATCGGCTAGTGTAAAGTGTATAGGCGAATTGCTTTGGCTCGATAGTGGAACTTTAACTCCACTATTAAAGAGAATGGAAGCAAACGGATTACTCTCGAGAAAACGATCGTGCCTAGACGAAAGGGTAGTAGATATTATAATTACGGCGAAAGGCGAAAATCTCAAAGCACAGGCAACCGATATTCCGATGCACCTTAAAGAGCAACTAGAAACGGATGATGAGCAATTGACAATCTTGCGTAATCAGTTGAAAAAGATATTATTGACTACTTCGAAATGTAAGATACAAAAAGACGAAATTTTATAAAAGAAAAGAAATGAGTATACTAGAACAAGCAAAGTGGAGATATGCCACAAAGAAATTCGACCCTTCAAAAAAAGTAGATCAAAAGTTAGTAGATCAAATAGTAGAAGCAGCCAGATTGGCTCCTACTTCATCGGGTTTACAACCTTTTAGAGTTATTGTTATTACGAACGAAGAAATAAAGAAACAAATAGTACCTTTAGCTTGGGGACAGCAACAAATTGCCGATTGTTCGCATTTGCTGGTGTTTGCAGCTTGGGATAATTATACCGAAGAAAGAATAGACCACATATATGGTATTACTACCGGAGCAAGAGAACAGCCTGTTGACAGATACAAGGATTATACCGATCGGTTGAAATCAATGTACTTGCCTCGTCAGGTTGACGAAAATTTTGTGCATACAGCACGTCAATCGTATATTGCCTTTGCTTATGCCATAGCTATGGCTGCCGAACTTAAGGTAGATGCTACCCCTATGGAAGGTTTTGACAATGAGGCTTTAGATAAGCTGTTGCATCTTCACGAAAAGGGATTAAAAAGTGTGACCCTTCTGCCCTTAGGATATAGGGATGAGGTTAACGACTGGCTTGTGAATATGAAAAAAGCAAGACATCCTCAATCGGAATTTATTATCGAAATAAAGTAAAGAGTTAACAAGTAAACGAGTAGACAAGTTTACGTGAATTGGGTGCATCAGACGCAAGCATAACGTCTCTACTTGTCAACCCATTTACTAGTCTACTTGTCAACTAATAAAAAAAACATGATGCAGAATAGTTCTGCACTAAATATTCACTTATAAATACAACTCAAATGTCACAAATTACATTAGGCGGTCAAGCGGTAAATACAATAGGTAATTTACCTGCAGTAAAAACAAAAGCAGCGGCTTTTACATTGGTTAAACAAGATTTATCAGAAGTATCTTTATCAGATCTTAAAGGTAAAAATGTAGTCTTGAATATTTTCCCCAGCTTAGACACAAGTACTTGTGCAGCTTCGGTAAGAAGATTTAACAAAGAGGCAGCAGCTTTGTCTAACACGGTGGTATTGGCTATTTCTGCCGACCTGCCATTTGCTGCAGGACGATTCTGTACAGCCGAAGGGATAGAAAACGTTATTCCTGCATCAGTATTCAGAAATCAGGCTTTTGGAAACGATTATGGAGTGCTTATTGTTGATGGTCCGCTCAAAGGATTACTAGCAAGAGCTTTAGTAGTAATAAATGCCGAAGGTGAAGTTTTATTTACAGAACTTGTTTCTGAAATAAAAAATGAGCCTAATTATGAGGCTGCATTAGCTGTTCTTAAATAAAGTATAAACGATATGCCTACAACTATTTATGACTTCATTGTCAAAGGAAATACAGGTTTAGATATCGATTTGGAGCAGTATCGCGGAAAAGTATTGTTGATTGTAAATACGGCAAGCAAATGTGGTTTTACACCTCAATACAAAGGTCTCGAAGATCTTTATCAGAAGTATAAAGACAAAGGTTTGGTGATACTAGGATTTCCCTGCAACCAATTTGCACATCAAGAACCGGCTAGTGACAACGAAATAGCTTCTTTCTGTGAACTCAATTTTGGAGTGACATTTCCTCTGATGCAGAAAGTGGATGTGAATGGCAAGCAGGCATCTCCAGTTTATCAGTTTCTAAAAAAGAAGGCTGGAGGTTTTCTTTTTTCGAGAATAAAATGGAATTTTACGAAGTTTCTCATCGATAGAGATGGACAAACGGTGAAGCGGTTTAGCCCGCTCACAAAACCGGAATCTATAGAAAGTGATATTCTCAAAATGATTTGAGGCATTCGTCAACATAGATGTATCATTAAATTCTTGATATTACTTACATCCGAAACAGAGTCAGCACTAATATTACTGACTCTGTTTTTTGTTTTTTAGAATAAAAGGATATTGCCAATATATGCTTACTTTTGTATCGCCCCTATTTTAAGATGCTATAAAATATAGGCGATTTTATAAATAATACCGTTTGACACTACTAAAAAAGGATATGACAGAGAATAATATAGAAGAATATCGTAAAAATTTATTAGAAAAGAAAAATTTACTGGATAATGCCATTGTACAACTCAAGAGCGAATTTGTAGGTATCGATAATGTAATAGATCAAATTGCAGATGCTATAGGTTCGTGGTTGTTTTTCCCCGAAATGCAGGAAAAACCTGTTATCATCAATTTATGGGGGTTGACGGGGATTGGTAAAACATCGTTAGTGAAACGTTTTTCGCAATTGATAGATTATAATGAACGCTATTATCGTTTCGATTTAGGAGAGAGTACAGGCAAATACTTCGATATACAAGACTCTTTTAAAGAAATATACGAAAATTGCGATAAAGAGCCATTTATAATTGGTTTAGATGAATTTCAATTTGCCCGTACTATTAATGAAAAACAAGAAGAAATAGATAAGTCTTCTTCCCGTGCCATTTGGGATTTGTTGGATAGCGGAAAATTTGATCTTATAGACTTCAACTACAATATAGGAGTATTCAGTAAACTAATTAAGAAACTCGATTTAGCTCTAAATAAAGGCGTAGAGGTTGACAAAGGTGTAGTCACTGAAAATTACGAAATACATAAAGATATCCTCGAATTGTCGGACGATGATGATAGTGACGACGACGATGGAGATGAATCACCAAAAGGTAAAAAGGAGAAAAAATTGTACTTTGTACCGGAATTAAACTTGAATAATATTTTTTATGCAGTAGCGGACATGTTTCTTTCTAAAAGTGAATTGAGAGAGAAACTAAACGATTTGGATGGAGAAAGTACAATAGAATATCTAATTCAATTGTATAAAAAGACATTGAAACCCAAAACCGTCGATTGTTCAAAAGCGTTGGTGTTTATTATGGGTAATTTGGATGAGGTATACTCTATGACTCACGACTTTAATCCCGATATGAATGCCGATGAGTTTAATAAGCAATCGTTGAAAATATCGGTTACACAGGTAAAAAATGCCTTATTGGCACGATTCAGAAGTGAGCAGATTGCACGTCTCGGAAACATTCATATCATCTATCCATCCTTTACTTCTGAAGCTTTTCATCAGATAATAGATTTAGAATTGTCTAAGATTAAGAAGAAAATACAAACAATTTATCATTTTGACTTGACTTTTGATAAAGGTATCAATAACCTCATTTACGAAGAAGGAGTGTATCCTACTCAAGGTACTCGACCCCTGTTTACAACTGTACAACAGATTGTAAATGCCCGTTTAGGAAAAATATTGAATGAGATTTATATCAACGGCTATTTTGTAGACCGATTGCATTTTGCCATTGACGAAGCTGCTTCTACGAGCGATTCGGTTTCTCTGAAAATAGGATTTTATAAAGACGAGAAGTTGGTGCATACATGGGCTGACAAACAATCTCTAGTATTGGGTAAGTTACGTAAGGAAAAGTTGAACGACGAACAGGCTATTGTAGCAGTACACGAAAGTGGGCATGCTATACTCTCGTCGCTCTTGATGCGAACAATACCCGATTCGATATTTTCGGTAACAGCCGATAGTAATAGTCAGGGCTTTGTATTGGCTCGTCCTCAATGGAATTATATTTCAAAGAAGGAAATTGTCAATAGACTAGCTGTTCTTATGGGTGGATTGATTGCCGAACGTATTGTTTTTGGAGACGAGAATATTACGATCGGAGCAAGCAGCGATTTACAAAATGCAACCAAATTAGCTACCTATGTACTTTATGCCTGCGGTATGGGAAATATGTTGGCTTTGTTTGGTAACGAAAATATGGATGAGACTCCTAACATCATTTTTGATGATGCCCGGGAGGGAATAAACCGTGAGGCTAAAGCTCTGTTGGAAGCAGCAGAAGGCTTGGCTCAAGAAACTTTAGAAAAGCAAAAGGTTCTTTTACTGCAACTGGCTAATTATTTGAGTGACAAAAGAGCTGTTAACAAAGATTTAATGATGGACTTTTTGGTTAAGTTTGCGGTAGATTTCAAGAAAGACGATATCATAACAGACGCCGATCATCTGTTTTATCGAGGTCATCTTAAGAAACAAGTCGATAATCTGAAATAAAGTAGCAAAGAATATTGTTGCGTGGAAAGCGAGACATAAAAAATAGGGTGAAGTTTACATAAATTTCACCCTATTCATAGAATTTTTTTATAACAAAGGCTTAGCCATTGCAACAATTTGAACTACAGTTCTTTGAGGATTAGGATTGTCTAAAATAAATTGAACGTAAAATCCCCTAAGATAGCCATTTGGCAATTCGCTATAGCCGGTAGGTACAGCATCAGTAAGGGTCAGTTTCTTGATGTCGGTTTGTTCTTGATTGATGTACAATTTATACCCCAGTTCTTTAGGAGTAAGTTTTCGACACCAGCGTACGGGCATCCAGTGCCACGATTTTATTTGATCGGCATGCGGATAATCGTCTATATACCCTCTTCCGTCCCAGGTTGGTATTACAAAGGCTTGGGTAAAGGCATAAAAATCTCCGGTCTCCACATTAATATATTCTACATCATTCAATGTATGATTAAGTTTCCATACTTGTGGACCATTGAATCTAGCACCCGATGGCATTATATTTAATCGATATTTATTTGTATTATTAGGTCCAAACCAATAGGTGAAATTCGCTTTAGCGGCGGGATTACTACCTGCTTTAACCGTAAGAGCAGTTCTTACTTCTGCCTCTGTGGCATTGCCACACATAGCAAATAGTTGACGAACATCGTTACTCGAAGGAGCACCCCACTCGTTGCGTAATACGTTCTTAGTACCTTCGTAAATAGAATGTTTACTTCTGTCTTCAAGATATTCAAAACGTGTACGATCGTAGTACGGGCCACAGTATTTTTCGATATCGGCAACAGTCACACTTGCATAAGGTGCAGGATCAATTCGGTATATGGTAAGTATTCGATCTATATCTGCCTTGGTGAAAGGCATACCGGGATATTGTTTTATATTACTATCCATCCAAAGATATTCACCTATTCTCACAGCATTGTAGGTTGTTGATGAATTTGTTTGATTATCAACAAAAACAACGGGTGTATTGAGCAAATTTTCGAATACAGGATCGGGGTCAGGTGGTACAACAGGTGGTATTGGAAGTTCGTCTTCGGTACAAGACATAAATCCCAATAGGGCTATTAGTAACAAATAAAGTTTCATAAGGCATTTTTTTTAGTTTTAATTTGCCACACACAATTACCATCCGATAATTACATGAATATTAAGCGTCTATGAAACTTTCTAGTGCTGAATAGAGCTAGATAACTAAAAAAAGAGCCTTATGCTTTTTGAATCTTGTACTTAATAAAAGTGTCGAGGTTTTTATTTCTTCTCTTTGAGAAGATCTCTAATCTCAGTAAGTAAAACTTCTTCTTTGGATGGGGCAGGAGGGGCTGCCGAGACTTCTTCCTTTTTATTCTGAAGACTATTCATTCCCTTAATAACAAAGAATATAGCTGTCGATATAATCAAAAAGTTGATTACCATCTGTATGAAGTTGCCATAATTGAGACTTACTGCGGGTATCGCTGTTCCGGCTACATCCATAGAAGCCTCTTTTATAACTAGTTTTAAATCCTTAAAATTTACACCATTAAGAAGTACTCCAATTGGAGGCATGATAATATCATTTACAAGCGAAGTTACGATTTGTCCAAATGCACCGCCAACTATTACGCCGACAGCCATATCAACTACGTTTCCTCGCATCATAAATGCTTTTAGCTCTTTAATAATCGCCATATCAATATAGATTTTAGTTATACAATCTCCCCTTCATATAAGTGTAAAAGTATAACATTAATGGGTAATTAATTGTTTAATGAGATATCTATTTTTTTCTCTCCATTTTCCATATAAGTTTTGGTATATGCTTGCCCTTTAGCTGTTATTCTGTCTATGAGGTAATAATTACTTAAGTATTGAGACGGAAATTTCTGTATATCGTTGCTAAAGAACAATGATATTGTTTGTGTGCTTATACTTACAGGGTCTAATGGCAATGTAGGTTTATAATTTCCATTTGCTTTAAGATATTGGATGAGTACTTCTCTGTCGGCAGAAATAAGAAGATAATTTTTATAAAAAGTGAGATAAACGGGAGAGTTATGATGAAAGATTTCTCGTCCCATTTGTTCCGATGTTTTATAAATATGCTGATCTCCCAAAACCACATCTCGGGTACTGAATTTTCTTTGAATATAATTTATCTCTAATTTATTCAATTGACTGTAGAGATCAAACCTATCCTGTCTGTGTTTGAGTGCATACACTGTAGATATAGGATTATTATTTAATACAAAACTATATGAGGGCGTGTCGAATAGGCAGATGAGCGATCCCGACACACCAGTGGCATGGCTATTGATAGTATATGAGAGTAACGAATCGGGAAATATTGAGTAATCAATAGCAATACTGTCACTATCTGCTGTTACTTCCCTAGACCAATTGTCGGAGACTGTGTTATTGGTAAATCCTTCCATTTCTATTCTGTTTTTTTCGAGGTTGATATTGAAGGAAGTGAAAAATATTTCGTTATTGAAGTACATATTTGCCGGATAACCGGTTGTTATCTTTTGCCTTATTTCTTTTGCCTGCTTATTACTGAATATATTATTGGACGAGTTGGTGTCAATAAAATTTTCTAATAATGTATAGTTATACCCGCCTACAAAAAATCCTTGATAAAAGATACACGAAAAAAAGCGATTGTTATCAGCCGGATAAAAGAGTATATTTGCGTTTTTGTACGCCCTAACTTTGGGGGCAAAAGAAGAGAACAAGGTAGTTGCTAATAGCGATTTTATGGTAGATTCTTGTTCTTCGGTAACTTTACATATTATGTATATGTCTTTTTTTTGCTCGGCAATCAAAACCGGATATGTAAGTGAACTTCCTGTGGTAAGCAATACGTTTTGAAGTTCGGGAAAATAGGTGGTGAATGTTTTTAAATTCTTTTCTTTATTGATCTGCAATATACCGGTTACGCTTGCCGGAACATGTGTATAAAGGTTTGTTTCGAATACTTGTTTGTTATGGATAAGCTTCTGAAACATAACAATTCCAGCTGCTATTATTATAGCAGCCAATAAAATTGAAACACTTATTTTTATTTCCGGTTTTACACGCATATATTGTATGAGGTATCAGCCTTAATGTATGCCTCGGATAATTTTCTGCAATTATTTTGTTGTACTTAACTGACTAATTACAAAGATATAGTAATATTTCTTTAGTTTTAATGGCGATGCTAACAAAAAGATATCTTAGGTAACTTATCTATTATATATCTTTGTTGTTACGAGGTTGTAGTTTCTTTTATTGTATTTTTGTAAGGTTTTTTTATGTAAAACTTAGAATGAGGATTTTGATACGAAAAGAGTTGATTTCCATCTTATGCTCGGGTATAGGATTGTTTTTTGCACTGATTTTTTTAGTGGCTAGCGGACTAATGCTTTGGTTCTTCGAAGGGAACTTCAATATTTTGGATGCTGGTTATGCAGGTTTAGAGAAATTTTTCAACCTGTCATCTATGCTTTTTATTCTTCTTATTCCTGCCTTAACAATGCGTCTTATTGCAGAAGAAAAGCGTAGTCGTACTTTAGATATGCTCCGTTCTCGTCCTGTTAGTGTATCGATAATTATTTTCAGTAAATGGTTATCTACTGTTATATTTGTTGGTTTAGTTTTGCTGCCAACTGTTGTATATGTGTATACTTTATCGGTTTTGGGTAGTTCTGCCGCTAACCTCGATCTTGGGGTTATATTGGTATCGTACCTCTCCATAATAAGTTTGGCAGGTGTTTTTATTGCAGTGGGCATATTTGCTTCTTCGCTTTCGCACAATCAGATTGTTGCGTTTGTAATCGCTCTACTGCTTAATTTTATTATATATTTTGGATTCGATTTGTTGAGTGCCGTATTTCAAACGGGTAGTACTAGAGTATTTGTTGCTTCATGCGGTCTGTTTTACCACCTTACCCAAATACAGCGAGGAGTTACTGCTATTAGCGACGTATGGGTCTTTATCAATTATACACTTATCGCATATTTGGCGACCATTTATCTTTTGAGCCACAAAGGGAAAAATGTAAATAAAAGACTGTTGATACAGGGAGTAAGCCTTATTATTGCAAATATTATAATATTGCTTTTGCCTTATCGACAACTCGATTTTACGGTAGACAAAAGATATACAATCAGCAATTATTCTAAACAGTTAGTTGCTGATAGCAAGACTTCTAATGTGAAAATAAATGTCTATTTAGATGGTAATCTCAATTTTGGATTTCAGCGTTTGAGGAATGCTACCAATCAATTTTTGACCGATCTCAATCGCTATGCCGATTATAAGATGGATATTTCGTTTACTGATCCGGCATCGCTAAATGTATCGAGAGAGGAACTCCCCCAATACATGGCTAAACATAGAATGCCCCCCATTATGCTAAATGAAGTGGATAGAGATGGAAAAGTAAGCAAACAATTGATTTACCCTTATGCCGAACTGATTGTCGATAAAGATACATTGCAGGTTTCTCTATTGAAAAATATAAAAGGGAATACGGCAGAAGAGAATTTGACTGCTTCGATCGTTAATCTCGAATTTGAATTTGTAGATGCTTTGCGTCTTTTACTGAGAAGAGATTCTCAAGCGATTGCTTTTATCGAAGGTCATGGAGAATTACCTAGACCCTATGTGTATGATGCCGAAGAGGCTTTGTCTAAATATTTCTTTGTGAACAGAGGTCAGATAAGTACTGATCCGTCTGTTTTGGATAATTTCAAAGTAGTAATTATTGCAGGACCGACACAAAAATATACCGAAGCCGAAAAGTATATCTTGGATCAGTATTTGATGAAAGGCGGTCGTATTCTTTGGCTTGTAGATGGTGCTTACGTTTCTTTGGAGGATCTTTCTCATAAAGGGCAATCTGCCAGTATGAAGAACGAAACCGGTTTAGACGATTTATTATTTACTTATGGTGTACGCATTGAACCGAATTTTGTGCAAGATGCGCAGTCGTTACAAATAGTAGTTCAAACACAGCACGAGGTACAACCTGTGAGTATTCCATGGTATTACTCTCCTTTATTACTGCCTTCTTTAGACAATGTTATTACCAAAGACATTACCGAAGTAAAGGCTAATTTTGTAAGTAATATTCATTTACTTAATAAGTCGAAACTTGTTTCAAAAAGTATTCTTCTGACTACGTCTCAACATAGCCGTATTGTCCCTGTTCCCGAGATGATAACTTTCGATGTGGAGGATATTCAATCTGATGCCGGTTATTTTAAAGATTCGTTTCTCCCGATTGCAGTTGCTCTGAAAGGACGATTTCAATCGGCATTCAATAATCGACTTGTTCCCGATAGTGTGGATACAAGGAGCTATAAAACTCGTGTAGAGAGTACTGACACGAAAATGATCGTTGTAGGTTCGTCCGACATTATAAAAAATGAAATAGCAGGGCAGGGCGACAATTCAGAGGTTTTACCTATGGGCTATGATAGGGTTTCGGAGCATAAATACGGAAATAAAGATTTTATTGTGAATGCGGTTAACTGGTTGGCTAACGACGACGGCTGGATGGAACTACGGTCTAAGACCCGGCAAACAAATCTTTTGGATAAGAAACTCATTCACGACAATCGCACTAAATATGGTGTTTTGAATATTATTTTTCCAGTTTGCCTTATTGTGTTGATTCTTGCGGGAGTTACCTTGTGGCGTAGATATAAATATACATTGTAAGGTACATTTTTTTTTCACTTACGCAGATGGAAAGAACATTTGCTTGTTTTGAAAATAATCTAAGTTGCCATCAGAGGACGAGAAAAGCCTTTGTCTTATTATACGATGTTAGAATCGTTTATTTCAAAAACATATTATTAAACATGTATTTTGATAGAACATTAAGCTGACATAGTATGTTAAGTATTATGTAAATGAACAATTTAATCTATCAACTCATGAAACAAAATGAAATAATAAAATCTCTTGCTGATTTTAAGGGTTATGAAGAAGCTCGCAAAGATAAAAGTAATCAGGCTCCACAGCCCATTAGCTACAAAGAAGTCAAAGCTGCCGTAAATAGAATAAATCCTGATGAAAATACTCAGGAACGAGGATAATTTAAAATACTTTTCGACTCGTGGATCTAGTTATCGAATGCATTTATCTGTGCATAGAAACAATTCATAAAACTTTATCTACGAATCAATTGTTTATAGTATGTGTTTTTCATAGTATTAGATTTAAGGTTAATGAAGATTGGTTGTCGGGATGACAACCAATTCTTGTTTTATGTAGATCGATTTGTAGATAAAGAAGAAAATACCAACCAACATAAAAAAATATCTATTGAACTTTTTCATACAAAAGAATGTTTATAATATGTGTTTTTCATAGTATTAGATTTAAGGTTAATAATGGGGTAAGGTTGTCGTGATGACAACCTTGCTTATTTTTGATCTGTAAGGATTGCTGGGATGCTCGAAAAAAATTGAAATCCATTCAAATAACTTCACAACTCTTTATTGATCAACTTTCGTAAACTTTTTCCTGTAATATTTTCTTTTTTAATAAAAATATCTATCTTTGCACTCGCTAAGCCCAAGAGGTGAGGTCCGGTAGCTCAGCTGGATAGAGCATCAGCCTTCTAAGCTGAGGGTCATAGGTTCGAATCCTATCCGGATCACAAAGGCGAACAGAACCTTTAAGACGGTTCAACGCCAAAGACGCAAAAAAGTCTTCTAAACTAATGTTTTAGAAGACTTTTTTTATATTTTATACTCTCGCAAGAGACTTTGCAGAGGCATAAAAAAGACTTCAAAAAGCCAAATTCAACTACTAAATCGCTACTACTTTAGTTTTAATAAAAACAGTAGTTGTTTTTGGATAAAAACTCTCATTTACTGCATGTTGTCATAGGGTTGTCTGATATTCTTCAAAATAAAAAAACAAAAATTTGTAATTAAAAATTGAAGATTATGAAATCAACTTACGCAGATTCAAGTACCAAATGCGACAAACTAATTTAAAGATGCGTAAAATATTTTAGATGGAGTTTGATACTTTAGTTTTTTTCTTGGTCTTTTATTTATCTTATTCTGTACCAATTGAATAAAATTATCAGAATAGA
>JAVBJR010001223.1:0-13768 GCA_031546965.1 Dysgonomonas sp. | reverse complement strand
TTTGTTGACCTCTATATAGGAATTATCCTTCAAATTCTCCAAAGCTCCTTTTACCGTCTTTCTATCAAGTTGTAGGCTTTCCATTATTTCGGATATACTTACGCTCTGAATTTCGGTAGCAATGAGTTTCTTTACCAAATAGGACAATATTAATACCTCCTCCGATGACTTGCATACCTTTAGGTAAAAACCATCGAAAACGAAGATATTTTCATCATCTACATTGTCGGTTGAATCTCTGAATAACTCCTCAACACCTTCAGCCAAATAGTAGCCTAAATATTCTTTTCGGATAAGCCCTTTTTCGATTAGGTATGTGAGATGTCTTGAAATAGATGAGGCATGAATATGATATTCTCTAATTATTTGTTTTACGTCTAAGCGGGTACATTTTAGGTAACAGAGTGGAATAAAATTTCTTTCGTTTTTATTATTCCGAGCCTGTATACTTCCTTCATATATCATAGTAAGTAAAATATACTTTATAATATGGAATTTTGGAAATGTCTCCCTTAGTTCCCGCCATATTCTCAAATCAATTAGAGATGCGTTGAAGCCGTTGTATATCATATTCTTTAGTTTTACAAATTAACATAAAGAGTTATCACTCATAATCTGATGATTACAGGCTTAACTATTTTCGTTGGTATTTACTAGTTTTAATTTCTATCAAGGCGTTATCAACCTCATCAGCTTTGTATCGTACCCTTGTTCCGATACGATAAGCCGTAAGGCGACCTTGTATAGTCCAGTTATGAAGAGTAACTAGACTAATGCTTAATAAGGTAGCAGTTTCTTTTCTGCTTAATAATGTTTTATCAGGAAGTTGGTTTTTATTCCACGGTTGAAGGCGTATTTTTTTGCCTTCTGATTCTACTTTGTTATTCCAAACTTCCTCTACTGTTTTGCGTATGAGGGCTTCCAGTTCTGAAATGGAAATTCCCTCTAAGTAGAGGTTTGGCATAACTTCCCGATATTAGTTCAATGAAATATGTTCCATTTACTTAATTTTGTTCGTTATACAATTTGTTAACTGTGATTGAGTATATTACCTCCTTTCTTGTCAATCGTTTAGGGTTATTATGATACGGATTGATTCAATTTTACAATCTTTCCCGCTTTATTTTCCATATAATCTTTCCATATTTCCGCCGACCTTTTAGCGTGCTCTTTGTTTGTTACTTTCAGATAACGGAGAAAAGCCGTTTCGGTCTTATGTCCAGAAACCATCATTATAGCTTGTGTGGGAATACCTATATTATAACACATTGTGCAATAGGTACGCCTTGCTGTATGGGTGGTTATCTCTTGAAACCTCGGATTAGAAACTAATTCTGTTTTACCCGCTTTTGTCCTACTGTAACTAACGGTGCCATTAAAAAAATCAGTCTCTTTTGCCATTTCCTTAAGATATTCATTCATTTTTTGATTGCTAATATCATTAGGGAGCTGATAATTATATTTCTCTAATATTTCCCTTACAGGCTCTAATATAGGAATATTGATAGGCATAGGATTCTTCTTTTTTGTCTTTTTTTGAACAATGCTAAAGAGATTCCCTTCTAAATGTTCTTTGCCTAATCTGCTAAGGTCTGAAAATCTCAACCCGGTGAAACAACCTACTATAAATAAATCTCGTACCCTTTCTAATCGTTTATTATGAGAGAAGTTATGTTTGCGTAAAGCCTCAACTTCTTCATAAGTCAAAGCAATATCAAAAACTTCTTCCCCACTTGGCATAAAATCATCTGATTTATATTGCTTATTTATTACATAGTTCTCTGTATCTGCCTTGTTAAGAACCATTCTAATAACTTTGAAGTGCTTTTGTATTGTATTAGGAGAGAATCCCATTTGCTCTTCTAAGAATTTTCTATACTTAACAGAAAATTCCTCATTGAATCTTTCAAAAGCAACCCTTTCATTTGTGTCATGTTGGAAATCCCTGAGCAAACTATATGCTCTTCTGTATATAAATATACTCTTATCTCCAACTTTCTTATTTTCAAGTCTTATTCTAATAAGTCTTTCAAAATATTCGAAGAAAGATAATTTCTCTTGACTTCGCCTAAGAGGTTCGTCTGTAATTAAGTATTTGCGTAAATCGGGCTTAATATCTTCGGGCTTAATCTTTCTCCCAGATAACGCACATTCTTGAACCAAATTTTCGTATATTTCTTTAGCCCTATTTCTTATAAGTATGAGATTGTTATTTATTTCTTGAAAATTTGGTACTTGCAAAGTTTGTATAACCTCATACTTCTTTTCATTCCAATATACAGGCTCTACACTTTCTCCTGTGGAAATTTTTATTCTTTGACCATTAAAACTTATACAAAGAACTATCTGAGTTTTATCCTGTGCTTTTTTGTCTTTTAAAACAAATGTAACCGATGCCATATTCGTTAGGTTTAGAATAATAGCAAAGATAAAACTTATTTTTAATAGGGACGAATTAATGGGGACAAACTTTAAATTCAGCTTAATTTATGTTTATCTATTTTTACTATAAACTATCTGTAAATAAATGAATAAGTGACAAAGTAAGATAAATATACATTTGGTTCTGTTAATTGGTTTTTAGTTCTGGTGGTACCACTTCAAAATAATGAAAAAGAAAGAGTTACATGAAAATGTAGCTCTTTTTTTGTTGTGGGAAGTTAGATGGTTTTAGTGGGATTTGAATGGCAAAGTTAAACCAAGAGTTAAACCGAAAATAATGGTTAATATCTTGTGTTACAGATCGAAAACATTAACAACCTGAGTTCGATTAATAAAAGACACTTAATTGGTCAGACTTAATAGTTTGATACCTAATGGATGGTTTCTTAGATAGGAAGCTATAGGCAATAATTCCGGCAATAAGATTTGTGATAAAGTTGCAGAATGATCGATGCCTGGAGTGCTCGACTTGTCATATATTCTTTAGTTCATCGTTCACCGTTTCTATAACAGAACGTTTCCTTAGTAATATTTTATCCGCCATTGTCATTAAGGGGTATCGCCAGCATTTTCCACAAACTATACTCTAAGGGGAATTTTAATGTAAATTTAACTTTCTAGCGTACTTTAAGCGTTTATTTACTATTTATTGTTAATAAATCTCTTAATTGATTATTCTTAGGTATGTTCTTTGTGTCAAAAGAATACTCTCCCAGAAAATTTATATGTGCCCAGTTCAAAGGAGAAATATGTTTGAGTAGTTCTTCATCAAAATCATCCTGAGTTTTGATATAATCGATTGCTTTTTCCAGGTATTTTGTATTCCATACACATATGGCATTGATCAGTATATTCAAGGCACTTGCCCTTTGAAGTTGATCTTGTAATTCTCTTTCGCGTAACTCTCCCCGCTTTCCTAAAAATATCGCCCTACAAAGAGCATTCATGGCTTCACCTTTATTCAAGCCTCTTTGGATTTTCCTTCTTAATGCTTTATTCATAATATATTCTAGAATAAAAATAGTCTTTTCAATGCGTCCCATCTCCCTTAGGGCTGTTGCCAAAGCATTCTGTCTGGCGTAAGATCCCAGCTTGGACATGATTAGTGATCCTGAAACAAGTCCTTCTTTGATAGAGTGGGCGAGCCTGAGTACATTTTCATAATTCTCCCGTATACTATTTACATTGATCTTGCCTTGGATAATATCTTTTATATTCTTGTGTTTATGATCATCCAATTTTAAGATTGAAAACAATTGCAAATCCGATATGTCTCTCATTCTGGGAGCAAACTTAAAGCCCAATAAATGACACAATCCGAAAATCTGGTCCGTATACCCTGAAGTATCGGTATAATGCTCACTGATACATAATTCGGTCTCATGATAATGTAGACCATCAATAATATGTAGAGCATCCCGAGCATTTGAATTGATAACGTTTATCCAGAAGGCAGCATACTGATCACTTGTAAAGCGATACATAGTAGCTCCTTTCTTTGATCCGTAATGCGGATTATGTTCTGCATTTAAAGCAGACACTCCTATTTGAACTCTCATCCCATCACTGGAGGATGTAGTACCATCTCCCCAAAAAAGTGGCAAATGTTGTTTATGCTGGTAATTTACCAGACAGGCCTGTGCTCGTTTCATGACATCATCATACATTCTCCATTGGGCAGTATTGGCCATCTGGTGATAACTTATTCCCGGAGTAGCTTCAGCCATTTTCTGCAGTCCTATATTCGTACCCATTGCCATCAATGCTGCCATAACAATAGCTTTTTCATTTCCTTTTACAGCATGATTAGTCGATGCATGAGTGAAAAGCTGTTCGAATCCCGTCCAATTTGATACTTCCAACAGAAGGTCCGGCAATTTAATCCGGGGCAACATACCATATAATCTATTGCTCAAATATTCAGCTTGCTCCGGAGTTTCTTTTTCTAATTTGTCTAAGCGTATCTTATTATTTACAATACTGACACCTTCCAGTTTATCCCTGTTTTTGGAAAATAGATCAATCATATGATTTAATCTCTGCATTCTTTCATTCAGGTATTCTTCGACAGAAGTACTTACAGCCACTCTGGTGGTCTCTTGTTCGACTTTCCAATCTTCTTCTGTTACAAGATACTTATCAAAAATCCTGTAGTTACGACTGCCTTCTACTGCAATATCCCCTGAGCGTATTCTGTTCCTGAGTTCTGTCAGTGTCGCAATTTCATAATAACGACGGTTGATAGTGCCGTCTTCATTATAAAGGTATTTATCCCAGCGATTAGGTATAAAATCTATCGGAGCGTCTTCGGGTACTGTCCGTTTTCCTGTCTCATTGAGAACTCTAAGAAGACCGATAGCCTCTATCAGTGTATTCATGGAACTGTTCGATGAATAAAATATCAGATGTTTTACTAGAGCCGGAGTGTATTTCCTCAAGTAGTTATATCTGCTTTGAAGAAGATCAATATAGTCATAATTCTTTGGTCTGGTCAGTTTTTTTGCTTCTTCGACACTCTGAACTATTTTATTCCAACTCATAACGGATTCGATAGCATCATATGGGTCTATGCCTTCATTCCGGGATTTGATCAGTGCCGATCCGATGTTTATATAATGGTTGATTTTCTCATTTAGGGCTTTACCATTTCGTTTTTGGATTTCATCCTGTTGCTTTCTTCCTTTGGAAAACAGCGTATTGATCTGTTTATCATGTATCTCTATCGCAAAATCGACAATCCGTTCACTTAGATCATTGAGGAAAACAACTAAGAGGGCATAACGTTTATTTTTATCAAAACGTCTGAAGGCATATGGTTCATATTTCGAACCCAACCGGGATAATTGTTTGAGACGATTGGGATGGACTTCTTGAGTATCGATATCCAAGTTTAATTCACGGATTTTATTCAAACGATCTATAACATTCAGGAATGTACCTGGAGAACTTTGCCCCGGATCTTCCTTGAGATAGACTAATGTTGTTGTCAGTAAATCACTGGACGATTCAAGCAATTCATCCAGTTGCCGCTTCTGTTTAGAGGTAATGCATTTGTTGATAATCCCATACACTTTATCTTCCGCCGTTTGTCCGACCTTACTTACTATTTTTTCAATGGTGGTTATACCCGGTAATATTATATTTTGTTCCCTTAAGTATTCAATAGCTAACCTGATAAGCCTGATAAAATTATCATTTTCCATAGCAAATGGAATTAGGTAGTCTTCCAATTTCAAACCATCTTCTTGGGTAAAAGATGCGTAACCGTATATTTCCCGAATTGTTTGTATATGAACAACTTTTGTAGCTTTGCGAGTCCCATATTGATTCAAATTTTCAATAATCGTAATATTTAGCTGATTGGCAATGTACAACAAAATAGAACTGCCCATATCTGCAATGTTGCTACATACATATCCCAAATGACGTAAATGGCATAATTGCAGTGCAAATCCCATCCGATTGTAATCCCTTCTATTCTGATTAATAGCCTTAATATCTTGTTCACTTAATGTATAATACTTTGCAATTTCCCATTCTGAAATAGCTTCCGGTATTTGAGTAAATTCTTTCCGCTGATCTTCGGTTAATAGTATTTTTGGGTATTTCATAATAATATCAGGTTGTTTTAACTATCAGAATAACATTCGTTTTTCTGTCAGGATAAAAATATCCTGTATTTTGCCTAAATATATACAAGAAAACCCATAAAGAAAAACAATACAATGTTGTACCTTTGATTTTATATTTTCTTGTACAAATTAATTTAGAATATGGAAATTGGATATATGCGTGTTTCGAAGAGTGATGGCAGCCAAACGGTGGCATTACAGCAAGATGCTTTGATAGTATCCGGTGTTGAAACAAATCGTATTTATCAGGACCTGGCTTCCGGTAGAAACGATAATCGCCCGGGGTTGGAGGCTTGTTTGAAAGCTTTACAACCGGGCAATACTTTAGTAATATGGAAACTGGATCGATTGGGCAGGGACTTAAAGCATTTGGTGACATTGGTTGATGAACTATGCAGCCGCAATATCGGACTAAAAGTTCTTACCGGTGCCGGAGCACAGATTGATACATCTACAGCTAACGGAAAGTTATTCTTTGGTATATTTGCTGCTTTAGCTGAATTCGAGAGGGAGCTTATTAGTGAACGAACCAAAGCAGGGTTGGAAGCTGCCAGAGCGAGAGGACGAAAAGGTGGTCGCCCTCGAAAAATGGATAAGGCTACTCTAATGATGGCTATGGTAGCAATGGCTGATAAGAACACAACGGTTCAGAAAGTGGCTAAGAAACTAAATATGACCACAACGACAATCTACATGTATCTCAATGGGGATGGGTCACTTAAAGAGGCGGGATCTAAATTGTTAAATTAGTTCATTTTTTCGATTTGATGTAACTTTATTATGTATGTAGGGAAAGCTAACAAGTTATCCGTTCAAATATCCCCGGCTATTTTGACAGAAATGGGTCTTTGGACAGACCTGAAAAAATCGGGCATTCATAAATTAATATCTATAAATGCCCGACTAAACGTCTATTTATTAATCCTTTTGTTCCATGCTTCTTCTGTCCAAAACCACTTTTTCTTTAAAATCCAGCAGTCAGCAGAATCTATACGGTTAGGTAATGGCTGATAGTTGTAGGTTACATCTTGTTTAAAATAGACTCCATGATCAGAAATATATCCAATACATTTTATTTGCTTGGAGTTTAATATTTTAAAAAATCTTCTACTTGCCCCTACTCCTCCATCTAGTCCGAGATCGACTATAATCTGAGTCTTAATTATACTGTCTTCTACAATATATGTTCCCCAGTTATTTTGGTGATTAAAAATGCGGATACTATCTGAAGTAGGTAGTATATATTCCGAAGAAGTGATTAACCCATCATTAAAGAAAACGAAGTAACGTTGAGACCTTTCGGGATCATCAGAAGTAAATACTCCATCAGTATAAATGAGTTTCTCTAATCCTGTATTCTTAACATCATACAAGTAAGTAAATTCTTTAGGCTTATTTCTTAAACGGAATAAACCACATGACACAAGGAATAGGCTTAACACAAGGATACTTATTATTTTTACTGGTTTTCTCATACCTTTTTTGTTTTAATTAATAAATCATAAACGGTAAATAAGTACCTGTTTGAAAATATGCGTTTGTTCCATAATTACCTTGATTAAAATTAGGTGATCCTATAGGGTGATGAAAGCCGTTTTGAGATGCATCTCTAAAAACAGAATTGCTTGAATAAATACTATTCAAGCAATTCAAAACATCTACTATTTATTGCTCCTTTTATTCCATGCGTCTTCTGTCCAAAACCACTTTTTCTTTAAAAGCCAGCAGTCCGCAGAATCCATACGGTTATGTAATGGCTGATAGTTATAAATGACATCTTGTTTAATATAGACTCCATTCCAAGATATATACCCAATATATTGTATTTTTTTGGAATCTAATATTTTAAAAAAATCCGTGCTCACTCCAGCTCCTCCATCCAATCCAAGGTAACCTATAACCTGAACCTTAATTATACTATCCACGACAATATATCTTCCCCACATATTTCCATCTGGCATTCCTTTTGGATAGGCATAGTTTATACTATCCTTGGTTGGTAATACATCTGGAATACACGTCAACCCATCATGAAAAAAAACGAGATATTTACTAGTATTTGGGGTGTTGGAAACAAATACTCCATCTGTATAGATAAACTTATCCAATCCCGTATACTTTGCATCATACAAGTAGGTAAATTCTTTAGGTTTTTTTCGTAATCCTAATAAACTTAAACCACATGAAACAAAAAGGAAGCTCAATAAAATAACACTCGTAATTTTTATTATTTTTTTCATATTATTTCTCTATTAATCAATAAATCATAAACGGTAAATAAGTACCTGTTTGGAAATATGCATTTGTACCATAATTGCCTTGGTTAAAATTGGGTGATCCTATTGGGTGATGAAAACCGTTTTGGGATGCATCTCCAAAAACAGAATTGCTTGAATAATATTTATTCAAGCAATTCAAAACATCTACTATTTATTATTCCTTCTATTCCATGCTTCTTCTGTCCAAAACCACTTTTTCTTTAAAAGCCAGCAGTCCGCAGAATCCATACGGTTATATAATGGCTGATAGTTATAAATAATATCTTGTTTAAAATAGACTCCATGATCAGAAATATACCCAATTTTTTTTATTTGTTTAGGATTTAATATCTTAAAAAACCATTTACTCACTCCTATTCCTCCATCTAATCCTAGATCAACTATACCTTGATTTTTAATTATACTATCTTCTACAATATATGTTCCCCACATATGCTTATCAGTTATTCTTTTAGGATAAGTTAAACCAATACTATCTCGTGTAGGGAACACATCGGGAGTGCAAGCCAATCCATCATTAAAAAAAATGATATATTTATTAGTTCTAGGTACATTGGACACAAATACTCCATCAGTGTAAATAAGCTTGTCCAATCCTGTATTTTGAGTATCATACAAATAGGTAAATTCTTTGGGTTTATTTCTATGGCGAAATAAGCCGCATGACACAAGAAAAAAACTAAATAAAATAACACTTACTATTTTTATTGCTCTTTTCATCTTTTTTCTATTTTAATCAATAAATCATAAAAGGTAAATAAGTACCTGTTTGGAAATATGCATTTGTCCCATAATTGCCTTGGTTAAAATTGGGTGATCCTATTGGGTGATGAAAACCGTTTTGGGCAAAATCACCGAAGAGTGGATCGTTAAACCCAAACCTGGTCATTTGGTTACCTCTCTTCATTCCGAAGTATAAAGGGCTGGAGGATTTTTCACCCCTTAAATAGGTACCATGATTGTTGTTAAATAATTTGGATCCATTATCCGAAATTTCATATGAAACATACTTAGCTTTAAACCTGTCAAAACCTTCTTCATCTTTTGGAGCGTTAGTAAATACATTAGTACCAACAAAATATCCTTTATATCCAATTTCCGTCGCATTACTTCGATATCGGTCATTTTTGTCACCAATTACATCATTTTCCACCCTCACTGCGAAATCTTTATACCGAGCAGACACAGTTCCCGTTGTTTGAGGAAAGTCGGAATAATTCGTTCTTCCGTAACCTAAACCTACAGTTCCATTATCAAATCCAAGCCCATAAGATAGGAACTTATTGGCCGCTCCTCCTGATAATGTGAAATTACCTGCCTTGACTGATACCGAAGCCCCATAATTAAATTTAGGAGTAAAAGATTCACCCCAAGTAATGAATGCAATAGGAGAAAGAGAAAACCCAAAATCTCCTTTTGTATACTCAATTGGTTTAACTACATTGTTTAAAAGCATAGCTCCTGCATCGCTTCCTACATGAGCAAAGGCTTGCCCTACACTCATAAACACCGATGATCCTCCCATTGTTACACCGGAAGTTATCATACCCATCCATCCTGATACTAGAGCCATGAATCCCCAATTACCTGTAGACATCCCATGTCCGAGGTACCCCATAAGGAAACCTCCACCCAAAATAATTAGTGGAGCAAAGAAAAACTCCCCATTCGGATCCGTAAACCGTAGCGGATTATTCAGCGCATACGAGTATCGATTAAAGTTCTGACTCATATCCGGAGCTTGCACATACGGATCAGGAGATAAGAACCTCCCCACCACCGGATCGTAAAGACGAGCATTCGTATTAATCAACCCGAAGTTACTCAAATGCTCATGCCCCGTATAGCCCCTGTCACCAAGCAAAAGAGTCACCCTTTGATTAATATCCAGTAAAGCCTGAGTAACAGGATTACGAAGCCTCCCCCACGGATCATAACTCAGCTCCTGCTTAACCACACCCGTCGCATCCATCACATGAGTAATACTACCCAAATAATCCCTGCCGATGTAATTAACAACCCAAGCCCCCGTATTCTGCCTAACATACACAGCCGCCGCCGAATACGCATCACCGCCAAGATACAATCTTTCCTCCGTTCCCACAACAGTTTTATCCATTTCATACTGACCACCAATATAATAACGCTCCAAATCAGTAGTTCCGTTACGCTGAGTAAGCATTTTTACACGATCTGCATCAGAGTTATAGATAAAGGCTGTTGTATAGCCGTTTTCGCTTATAGTAGCCGGACGCATCATTCCATTATAAGTAACAACCTGTTCCCTTCGGTAATTATCTAAATTAACCATATCTCCCGTTTGACAAGACGCAATCGTAGCCATCGCATACGGCTTAGCAGCATCGTATTTAAGTTGTCCTACATTGGGAAAATAAGTTATATTTCCTTTTGTATCATAACTTATTGTTTTGTTACCAAAACCCGTCAAACGATTGATTTTATCATAGGTAAAATCTTCTTGTTTGTTACGGGTATTGTCTTTTCTCCACTTTAGGTTGCCCGTTTTGGAATCAATATTATATCCGAAATCCTGTATAACCGTACTTCCGTTCTTTATAACCCTTGAAGTAGGCATTCCAAAATTATCATACCCATAAGTACGGGTTAAAACACCTGTTGTAGAGGAGCTAGGCATTCCCATATTATTTTCGGCTGTCAACTTCCAAATGGAAGTAACATCGTTTAGTTTGATTTCCGTTTGGTGTCCGTATGCATATTTGTAGTTTTCGGTGGTTATATCTCCCGATTGTGAACTATAAGTAGTCGAAAACAAAGAACCACTCAAATAAACATACTTCTTTTGCAACCATTTATTATCTACTACCGAGTCTCTTTGTGTTTCTAACCTAAAGAATTTATCATACAGATAGGTTTTAGAAGTCTTGTTGGTACTAGCCTCCCTTTCCAATAACCCATCAGCATTAAAACCATAACTAGTAGTTAGTTCTCCCACTACCTCTTTTTTGGTCAATCGGTTATAGGCATCATAAGTCATTTTAGTGACTTTTCCTCTAGCATCCGTTTCCTGATTGATATTTCCGGCAGCATCATAACCAAATACCTTTGTACCTGCACTCGGATCAATCAATTTGGTTTGTCGTCCGTAACTATCATACTCAAACGAAGTTTCTATTCCACCCGGTGCCGTAATCAGCTTAGCTTGTCCATCGGGACGATACTTGTAGGTAATAGTTCCTGCTGCATCCTCTATGCTGATCACTTGTCCGCTTACATCATACGTCTTGATAGTAGCTACCCCATCTATATCCGATCTGGTCTGCAATTTACCATAAGCATAAGTATCTCTTTTTCCCGAAGCATAATTCAAAGCCTTAATTCGGTCATATGAATCATACTGATAACTATTCCAAAGGGTAGGAGCAGCACCTCTAAAAGGAAGAGATGTTTGTTCAAGACGACCCCAGTTGTCATATTTATTATCAGTATATAAATAAACTCCGTCAAAGCGTTTTTGTCCTTTTCTTATTTCCCTGCCTAAAGCATCCACATAAGATTGAGTATCGGGTTTACCCGTAGCCGTAGCAGTTGTAACAATCAATGCTCCCGTAGGAGAAGTAGCCCAAGCAAGATTGACTGATTCTATGGTTCCGCCGGCATGGGTGGTAGTGGTGTTTCGACCCCATGCATCATATTTATAAGTGGTGACATGCCCTTTGTAATTCACTACCGAATCTAACAGCCCTGTTTTACCATATTTGTACTCTTCATAGAATTTCAAAGGATCGGTTGTACGTGTTACCCTTCCGTAGGAATCGTATTTATAGGCTGTTACCAACCAATCGGATGCCGAATAACTCCTGCTTTTGGATTCTTGGAGATTTAGATCTGTATCATATACATAGGATTCTTCTGAAGTTTGGTTGTTATTGTAATAACTTGCTTTATAGGTTGGCAGGTTATTGGCATCATAATAGATCTTTGTTTTTGTAGTTACCGATTCTCCATCGCGTATACTTACGGAGGTTTGCTCTTCGGGTAAACCTAACAAATAAGTGGTTGCGGTATTTATGTTCTTTAATTTACCGCTTGTTACTGTTGATATGCCATTTCCATAATCGGTGGTTTCTCCCGTAGGATTACCGTACGAATCATATTCGTAGGAAGATGTTACCGAAGTGTCATTCAATTTATCTTTGGTTGTTTTGGATGACAACAATACTTGTGTTACTTTATTCGGTGCTACACTAAAGGTGTATTCACTGCTGACAAATGAAGTCGGGGAGTCAATGTATTTGACTATTCCGAAGTTTGTAGGGTCGGATATCTGAACGGTGGACAGATTCCTCATATTGTCTTTGGTGGTTACCTTTTCGAAGCCTCTAAAGCCTAAGCCTTGACGGTGGATTATTGGATTGGTATACTTATAACTTGTAGATGAAAGGGTAATATTATTATAAATAGTTTCCAAATTCTTTAAAGCATAGATATGCTCTATAAAATAGTTATAGGGGAAAGTAAGTGGAATCTTATTTTCTACTTTACAGACTGCTGTATCGGTTAATGCTTTATAACTATATTTTGTAATAACTCCCAAGCTGCTTTTTGAGGAACTCATCAAACGGTTTTCCTGTTCGTTAACTGTATTTCTGATAAGAGAAAGGTTCTCTGCTTTTACTCCTAATATTGGGTAGACTTTGTTTGCATCTGATACCCGTGACATGAGAAATTTACTCCTTTTTTCTATGGTTTCGGGGGCAATTTCAGCATCAGAACTGAATTTTCCATTTATGTTTTTATATACAAAAACTTTGCCTTCTTTATCTAATTCAACAAAATCGGGTAGACCATCACCATTGATATCTTGAAGGAAGAATTTACTATCCAAGGGGTAATGAATTGGACCATATACTCCATCTTTCTTAGTATATGCCGTCCCTTCAATATCCCAAAAACCTCCTCTTATAATTTCTGGTGTACCATCCATTCCAAGAGGAATCCAATAAGTCCAATCAAAGATATCATAATCTTTAAGATGAAAAGGGGTTAATTTACCATGTACAACCTCGTCTTTATTGAAACCATTCTTTCCATTGGAGTAGTAAACCTCTTGTCTACTTTGTTCTAATAAATTAGATTGAAAAACTTTGGTACGGGTCATGATATCTGCTTTACCATCTCCATTTATATCTCCAAATAATATATCCCCAAACAATGTTTTTTTCTTTTCTGTCACAGGAAGTTTTATAGAGGAATCAAATGCTAATAAGCTAAAACCTATATTTGTATCAAATCTCTAAGTACATGACAAAAAATACAATTCTATAATAATCAATACATTAGTGGTGAAATATTAGGAAAAGACCTTGATTTTTAGTATCTTGTAAAGAAAACTTCGCGGTTTTTTGATTACGATATGCAAACCAAGGTCTCAAA
>JAVBJR010000956.1:0-3053 GCA_031546965.1 Dysgonomonas sp. | reverse complement strand
TTGTTAACATTCTTTTTATTTCATCACATACTACTTAATCTGCGACAATCGATCTTTTATGGTAGCTAGGCCTAATCCACGTCATGTGTTCCGAAAATCGTCGTTTCCACGTTTTTTATGCATTATTTCAGTTAGTTTAGTTAATATTAGTTAACCACATTGCATTGGAGGGTATTTTAGGTCCGTTTTGGTTAGTTTGGGCAAGGTTTGTTCTATATTTAGCTGGGTACGTTACTTGAAATATGTGAAATGCTAGCAAATAACTACGATATTTCAAGTAAACCTAGCACAATCAAACCAACTTAAAGGAGAACTGTCACCATTTCCTTACATACCCTAAAAATCTCATAAAACGTGAAAAACATTGTGAAAAACATGTTGGTGAAGTCAGATTTCAATTATAAAATGAAAAAAAGTTATCAGTATCTAAGCACAATTTTGTAGCTCCGCCTCTTTATTCGTTAAAATTCGTTTTGAGGTACAAAACGTTAACGTAGTGCGATAGTTGCATTTCCAACTGTTTTCCAGATGTCCAACTATACTTGTATTACAATGAAATTGTCGTTTTCCTTCCCTGAGAACCGCAAACAGACGGATTACATACGTACCCGGCAGTGGGCGTGGTCGAGCGATGAGTCAAGTGTCCAAGTAATGGCGGCGTAAGTGGACACTTATCCGATTTCTTTGAATAGCAATTGCTCAACATCCCTGCAGCCGAAAAAATTCACAACCTGCCTGACTATTCTTTGATACTCGATCAATTTAGTGACCTGATTGTCTTTGCAATCAAAAATAACGAAAAATACCCTGTCAGTTCTCCTTTAACTTAGCCAAGACTTAGCCAAAACTAGCCTACACTCGCATCTGACACCCTACGGTTAACTTATGAGATGAATACATATATAAAAACTAAATACAGGTATTCCAGTTTCTTTCATACCATTTAAATGGACCTGTTGAATAAAAAATAAGCAAGTGCTCCAGAGATTGTACTCAGTATAGTATGAACTCGGTACTGAGAGTTTAAGGTTAAGCTAGGAGCATGTTCTTCAACTCCGAGGTCAATACTCGGGACTCCATTTCATTCAACTCATTTGGAGCATGTGCTCCACATTTCGTGAGAATTAGCACTTGCTTATTTCTTATTCAACAGGTCCAATGTCACACATAATTGAACAAAGCACTTTCATCATTTGGTTACCACCAATGTGCATGATATGAAACAACATTTATCTGCTATGCACATTAACCACTATGTCAATCTTCAAAATTGTATAAATTTCATCTGACTTTTACGATGTCTCTATTCTATATTTACATGTAGCATTACTGTATCAAACATACATTATACTACCATATTTACATGTATCGTTACTGTATCGAACATGTATTGTTCTATATTCACATGTATCGTTACCGTATCCAATGTGTATTATTCTATATTTGCATGTAGCATTACTGTATCTAACATGTATTATTCTATATTTACGTGTATCGTTACTGTAACGAACACAGATTATTCCATATGTACATGTTCCGTTAGTGTGTCGAACATATATTCCTGAATAATTACATGTATCGTTCATGTATCCCACGTGTATCATATATTTACATGTATCGTTCTTGTATCGATCATGCATTCCTGTACATGTCATTGAAAATGACATTTTGGATGACCTTGAACAGCGTCTTAAAGGTCATCGGTTATCAATCTGTGCAACCGCTGCTCGGATTGCACATGTTCTAATTTGAATGTTGTAGATCATGTCCAAATTAGTCAGACAACATGTCTGTGTGTGTGCAATAGGAGGTATTGGTGTACTTGTCATAAAACATGAAATTGAAATGATTATTTCCACAGCTGCAAGACATTCTAGAACACACAGCAACTACAATTATTTCCACATTCCCGAACACCAAGCACCTACAATTCATTCACCAATTCATCAATTCATTCACATTCCATAACTTATGACAATCAAGTCTCATAAATGTTTTAAAACAATTCCATCAATACCTAATCATATTTTATCAAACCAAAACATGTTTTCTTACTAATTTGGACATGACGTACAATATTCAAATTGGAACATGTACATTCCGAGCAGCGGTATCAAAGATTCTGAACCGATGACCTCCACGAATCTGTTCAAGGTCATTCTACATGCTATTTTCGGATTCCTCACATGTGACTTCCACATCAAACTGGCATTCTTTTTGCCACACTTGCAAAGGTTAGCGAAATAAACACCTGGCAATCCTCAGGTGCCTCACGCTGTATATAGTGACATTACAGTTATGAGGTAAAGCACTTTTGTTGTTTTTCAATTTTCTGAGCATGTACAGTGAGGTGCACAGAACATATGAGGCACCTGCTGCACCATAACTTCTGTTCCAGCCACCCGCCATGTTATTTGCTCCATAGCAAGCATATTGTAAACCTATTGCCAAGTTCGGCACACCATATTCCGTGATACATTAATCATGTACAACCTACCACACAAAACTGTTGTATACCTGCACCGGTCTAACTGCGGACCCATCTTCAACACGGCCGCAATGCCACTGTGTTGAACAGAGGTCCGCAGTTAGACCGGTGCACGTACTGTAAAAGTGGGTATTTGCGGGCGGCCAAATTTTCGCGCAATGAGTAATTGACCCATTTCCGCGCGCTTTTATTGCCGCGGGGAAGGGTGCATTGTGACCATTAACTCATGACCTTTCTAAACCGCATTCCAATGCGAAACACCTGCCAATTGCTAAATGGATAATACATTGTGTGATAATTAATGTTAGTTCTAAACGAATCTTATAATAGGTGGATTTAGTGATTGTGGAATTGGCTTTGGCACTGTGTAATTTATGCATAAATGGACATAAAGTCCTTGATTAGCAGAGAAATGTGGCATTTGTTTGCTGTGTTGCAAATAGGAATTTCCCGGTATGCGGTAATTTTCACAACTCAACTAGACATTTTTTACCGGGAATTTAAATTTACCGGAGTTTAAATTTAGCGAGGTTTTAATTTTAGCGGAAGGTCAAAGGAGCGCGAA
>JAVBJR010001114.1:0-5088 GCA_031546965.1 Dysgonomonas sp. | reverse complement strand
CGGAGTTATACAGTATATTGAAGCGTGTAGGAGACAAACCTATCGTTGGATTTTTGCTAACCTGCATTTTTCCAATGTAAAATACCTCCCTGAATACAATGCCGGTAAGTGATTCAAAATCGAATTAGCCATTAAAAGGAACTGAGCAAATATGTGTGGTTTCGGTCTCTGTTGTCTGCTGATCGAAGTTATACAGCGTGTCCCAAAAATATACCAACAAACGTCTGGTGTGTATGAATAGCACCAAAAAAAGCTTGTTTTCCCCAATAAACCCATGGGCGTAAAAAGGCCCTTTCAGAGTTATCCAATGATCAATTACCTTAATTGACCCTTTTCATTGTTCTGTCATTGGCTGAACAAAAAATCGTTTGAAAAATGGCGTCCTAAGTGAGAAAACTTGTTTTCAGCCAATCGTATTGCATAATCTTCCTCACTTCAGCCTCCATCTTGGTAATGGGAGTTGCTTATTGAATAGGGTCAATTAGACAAGCAATGTTAAATGATTTATTTACATAGTTCACATTTAAAGCAGCTGTTCAAAGTGTCGTCCATTTGTCGCAATACAAAGGTTACATCGTCGATTAATTGATTCACGGACCCTGTGGAATATCCCTGGAATACCTTGCACATGTGTGTTACCTGAAACATACAATTAGTCATTGGATAACTCTGAAATGGCTCATTTCTGCCCATGAGTTTATTGGGGAAAACATGCTTGTTTTGGTGCCATTCATACCTACATACCAGACGTTTGTCGGTATATTTTTGGGACACGCTGTATATAGGGTAGGCCTATGTAGATTTTAAATCTATACTGCAAAGGGTACAAAAGGAGGCCTTAAAAATGGTGGACAAAATGGTGAACAAAATGGCGTCCTACATAAAGCATGACATTATAATTAATGATATATCTACTTGCCAGTATCAATCTGCTTGTTGGTATGTAGGCTGCAGGATGTTGGATGTATAAACCTTATATCCATCGTTATCCTGTGCCAAGATGGTCCCAAGAGGGCTGTTGCAAGGGGCGCACGAGGTGGGCCATGGGTACACGTAGTTGTAAGTCGACCAATGGGCGTCGAGGGCTCAGCTGGGACACGTCACACGGCTACCCTGGGACTCGATTCGGCACCACTGCCCATAAATTACCCTTTGGAGACACACAAGGACCCTTGACATGGGCAATTGAACACAACTTGCGTGTCTTTGTGCAATATTGGTGGCCACCAGGACAAATGCAAGGATTATTGTTGGCTTTTTATTACCGTGGTACGTGGTACCTACCTGCATGTGGACCATGTCCTCCTTCGTGTCATCATCGTCCTGGGAGCTTTTTGTCCCTGGGTCTTCAACCAGGGAATTCATTCTGATCTTTAATGAAACTGTAACGCGTACTATACAAAAAATATTGCAGTACCTACTGTATGCGGTATAGTCAACATCGGTTAAAGCGGCAACTACCTATATGTTATACAGTATATAGCGTCAAATAACCTATAGTAAACAGGAATTTGACCTGTCTATATAGTGGAATTTTATTTGAAAACCTGAAAAATCTTTGGAATATTTGACTGGTAGGCGGATCTGAAACCGGATCTCTATAATTCCACGCCCTTGGTTTCCTAGAAATACCCAATTGAAATAGCTTTTAACGACCTTTGACCTAAAGGACAAGTCTTTTACCACCTGGTTTCTGTCTGAATGCCATTTTCTACTGTATAGTGCCTCCAATAATGAATGCATATTTTTCAACAACAGTAAGATACATACTATACGTTAGTAATTTGGACTATGGCTCATATAGAGCCGAAACACGTGTCGTGTCTTTATTGAACCAATATTGTGGGTTAAGGATTAATTCCAAATTACTAACGTTAATTAATTGTCCCACATTGCTCACTGACTGTAAAAAGTCATACTATATACACACTATACAGTTTTAATTGCTTAATGAACATTTCAGTAGTTTGTAATGTTTTGTCGTCCAATTAGTGTTACATTGATTATCAAAGAACTAAACATATTTCAATAAAATCTGTTACTTATTAGAATAATCTTTTATTTGTATGTATAACACACTAATTAGTTTGCACATAACAATTGAATATTGACTTGTATTCATATTCCACCTCACACAGGTTATTCGCTTCATCTTAGAGCGTGTTTGTGACATACACGTGCGATAAACTATGGTCATTTGTTGTCCGGCCAGATGTGGTCAAAAACAAAGGTGATAATTAATTATGGTGGCAGTGGTGCACGCAACCTACCTACCGAATTCATGCACTCCAATTAATTAACATTTGTGTTTGGCTGGGGTCTAGCATGCACACGTATACTGTATATATATAGCATAAGCTGGGACTTAGGGGTGTTTTAGGGGTACGTAACCGAGGCTGGCAACACGCGACCGCCACGCTTAGGTGCTTAGATCTACTGATAAATACTGAATTGGGTTTTTATCCGTTGAGTGAACGCTGTAATTATGCTTTTACAACCATGTTGCCTCCCTTCGTGCTCTACTCCAGTTAATTAAAATTATTAACGCATGTGTGTATATGTAGAAATCAAGCGACATTCGCTCTCTCCACTGGTAATCATATTCGTTTGGACAGGCAACACTGCTACTCCCATTTACTGCCATTTACTACTGTGTCCTATACCTAATTGCTATTTTTTTTATTTTGTTGTATCTTAGCAACATTTTTCAAATGTATACATAAAAATGCTAGCCTCAATGTTAGAATCTATAATATGTTCTGCATGAAAGGATATACGATTTCTTTATAGGACTGTTGTGTCATTCTTAGTCCTTTTTCAAATTATGTAATATTAAATTTACCAATAAAAATTGCATTAATATACTTATGATAAATTTACAAAAAATATTTTAGTGTTTGTAATAAATGTAATTAAAATGTAATTTAATTAAATGTGTTAATGATAGCAATAAACTCATTCGTATAAGCTGGAGAGATAGTTGTTCCTTTCTTTGTTATTCAGACAATGCCAGGTTTCACTGTATATCATTGCACATGTATAGACAATCATGTTGTTTAAAAATAACATTTTTTTTCTAAAGCATGGAAACAATTTTGTTGCTTGTCTTGTACTAAAGATATTTATGGGATTTGATGGCAAAATGCTGTTAGAGATCTGTAGCTTCGTTTTCTTTTTATTGGCGCCAAATTTAGGGAGGCAGCAATGTCAATAAATTTCATTCTCCCATCGGAGCTGCTACTTCAACCTTAAATGTCGTTTTCGTCCTGTTTTCATGATTTCTAGCTAGAGTGAACATAAACATTATTTTTCAATAGTAAATTCAGTTAACTTTGAAAGTATTAAAACCATTATTAACGAAAAACAGCAATTCTTTGGTTGCGCGCGCTTCGATAATATTGTCGCATGAAGGAGTCCTCCATGGGACATTGCAGTTGTACCTGTATTATATCCCCTGTTAGAAAAATATATACTATACTAAGGTGTAATTCAAGGTAATATACACTCTTCATAAATCATTAGACACCATGGTTCAATTAACATATCCTCAAAGTTTCGTTAAAATATGCTGCGGAGCGTTTCGAGTGCTGCGCTGCGCAGTGTAGCTTGTGCAATGTTTTATTAATTCTGTTGTTATAAAGTAAGTCTATGAATAATGAAAATATGGGAAAAAACAGTTGGTAGTGAATTGCTTTCTATTATAGGCTGTTTTGAAAAGAATGCAGAGATTATCCGCAGCGATCGCATGAATATTTAGCGCGTAAAGGTTTTCCGCGAAAGAGCGTTCCTATTATTTATATGTAGTTCATCAGTGGAAGCTGTGGAGCATAAAAGTATCTGACTTTTGGTTGTTAGTAGATCTACTTATACCGGTAGTGTTCAGTATACTTGACGCTGTCATCGTTGAGGACAGTAACGAGACGATTACGGCCTGAGCCGCAGCACCTGCGTCCCTCCATTTCTACATATGCCTTTGGAAATAATACACGTCATGTAAAATGCTCTGCAATGAACAGAAATAACATGAAAAGCTTTAACATTTGTATTTGGAACTATAAATTTTAATTATTTTCAAGTTGAACTTCACGCGTGCAAGTGTGCGAATTAAATCTGTCAACGGAATAATTGTTTTGTTTCAATTCAAAATGGGCTCTAAATTCTAACTGTAATTAGCAATACCACTGTGCCACCTGGTGACCAGACAACAACATCTAACTATAGTTTGATCAAGCACAAGAATGGATTTGGGAATGGTTGTTGGGGTTACCCTTTGCGTGGTGATGTTCTGCACAGTAAGCAAAAGCAATTCAGTACTCCTTTTCAACAAGTTTCATGTATCTTCTTGAGCTTAATCAAACTAGAGTTAAAGGTGAACTGACATTGTTTTGTAAAGTACTCTGAACTGACACCAGATGGAGCACGTAGGTGGCACTTGTGCGCATTAAAAATAATGAAATGATCAATTAAAATCTAATAATTTAAGCAATACGATAGGAACTTAGCTTTGAAGTAATTATAATACACTTTGACATACAAGGTAATATTTCAAAAATCATTTTAGTTGCATATTATAATATTTTAAGAATTTTGTCAATTAATACGTGACATTAAAACAGCTTTGTATTTTAAAACAAATATTGGAATTCACTTTTAATTGCATCTTGTATTTCTTGCAATATTGCAACATTTTACTGTTTTTTTTTGTATAATTTTGGCAATATGAAGGTGAAATTAATATTTATTTTATGGTCAGCGTAATTGATACATTTAATATTTAGAATTAAATTATTTCTGCACACAAAAAGGTGAAGCTGAAAATGGTAGCAATAAGTCATGGCACCTAGGATAAGATATATAGTATGAGATATATATGGGAAAGAAGGATTGTATAGGAGAAAGTAGACTATATATACACTTTTGGGACGATCTGTCTCCGGGGAACATGCTTTGCCAATGGAGGACCCAATTCTCTCATAATGATGCTATTGATTTGGTGCTAGTTTGACGTAATTCCCACCATGATGTTATACTGTATGGCCCACTGTACTACAGTGATGGACATGGCTCAAAGATTTAGGTGGAAAAGTC
>JAVBJR010000607.1:0-2602 GCA_031546965.1 Dysgonomonas sp. | reverse complement strand
CTCGTACCTATATAAAAATTGAGTTCCGATATCTAAGTGAATAATTTAAAGCCATTTATAGAGAGTTCATTTGCAGAGAAAATTCTTCCTAATTGGATTGAACTAAGATATACCGGGTGGATAATAAAGAAGGGCCGCATCAAATAACTTTCTTAATAATGAAAATTTTGAAGCTAGGTCTGTTTTCACGGACATATAGGAAGTCATAGATGCACTTTACAATGCATTCACAAAATTTACAGGGTGACCCTTATTTCACATTCAACCGATTTCTAACTTTGCGACCGTTTGCGATAGGTGCTCAGTCCCAATTGGAAAGTTGTTTAGCAAGCCAAAATACATATGGTGGGACAAGTTCTGCAATTTTCCGGAGATTAGGTTAGCGGCCAGACAATTTTTAAATAAATATACTGCATGCAGTGAAAGCCCGTATTAGGGAGCATGATGTGCATGATGCAGTCAAGCCGCATTAGCCTCATTTCGCTGACTTTCACCAAAACAATTCACCATGTCTTTAATTGACCATATTACCAATCAACAGCGCCATCTATTGCCAGTGACGCCAATTGCCAACTGTAAGAAACGTTAAGAATAGCTGCAGTGTTTGTCAAGGGCAGAATTGCTATACGTTAGCTCACCGCAGATGAACAAAATAAATTTCTAAATATATAAAATGTTATTAAATGATCTATATTTTCTCCATAGCAAAAAAAAAGTGCAATGAAGACTTTTTCAGTTGGTATATACATTATTTATTTGAATTTGGTAAAATTAAATATAATAAATAAGTCTGTTATATATTTAATTCCTTTCTGACATATACAAGCTTTACAGTACTTAATTTGGCTGTAAAAAGTACACATATTTCAAAAAACTTCAAAAACCAATAGAACAATCTTTCAAATTTCTACTATAGCTCATACCGTAAGAAGTTTTATTTGTCACTAACACAAAGACAAATAGGACTTCTAATCCAGAAAAACACATCAGATCATCATTTTGTTTAACATTCTGCAATGCTTTTGTATAAGCATCAATACAAACAATTGTTCTTGCCAACGAAAATACCTTTCCCTTGCTTTACTCCCAATGGGTGCATGGTACGATTCTCTCAATTAGCAGTTCTCGTCTAGGCCAACAGGTGGCGAGTGTTGTGCGCATGCGCACTGCGTTAATGGTAATATATAGTCAATTTCAGCAATAGAATAGCGTTCACCCATGTCTGGATATTATCAACGTTGTCAGTCTTCAGGCCAAGGGCGACTGATATTTATACTCGTTCATCTAGGTCTCAATAGGTCTTTATTGTGAAAACCACTTTCAATTCACATAATCAAAACCAGCACATTGTCACCAACTTGTGAAATCACTCCTCACTGGAAATTCTTACAACTTCAATTTTAACATGAATACATTAAAGTGCATTAGAAAGTGTTAAACGACACACAGTCATGTGTGAAGCCTGCTGTACACCTTGACTGCATTGATGTGGACACACCAAAGGAACTGACCGTTGCAAACACACAAACGTAGTTTTTATTTCAAAGATACAAATCTGACTCTAATGCAATCTTCTTCTGTAATTACAGTTGAACCTCGCAAGACCACATACTCTTGCATCAGCCTGCTTCATCCGCTTGCTTCAAGATGTTCAGGAGAACAGCCAACAGAAGACTTCAGGAACAGTCTCAGATAAGTAGAATTAGTAGTATATATATATGATGAGTTTTACCCCAGCTACTGAGAAGAAAACGTGGCCAGATCTTTGGGGTTCTCTTCCACGGGTCCCTGATCAGCTATTGGTCCATTGGCTGCAGCTTTCAAGGAGGTTAGAGTAGTATGGAGGGAGCGCATGCTATCTCTCCCAGCAATTTTTATTGGTCCTGGATTGCGGCAGGTGCTGTAGGCCCTGTTTGGAGGCTAGACCGCTGGAGCATTGCGTAAGCATCGGCGTTCAGTCCCCAAGCCCTTTTGTTCCCCACAGGTGCAACTGCACCCCTTTCCAAGAAACGCTAATCCTTTAATTACTGGTATCAAATAAAAAGTATAACTTTTTTAATACTCACAATTTATAATTACGGATGAGATATTCAATTTGTGGATAAAATTTCAATGGAAATCGCATTTTTATTTTTTAAAAACGGACGAAGATCTGTGAAGTTAGGATATTTCTTTATTAGTTCCGTCGCCACATATGAGATGTATGCGAAGTAATCATTTATAATTTAAGCGTGTTGTTTAATTGCAGACAAGTTATGATTTGAAAATAAATAATTATAATACAATCTAAGATAAACACTGTAACAGCACAAAAATGTGTAAAATATTAGTGAGCACCAAAGTTAAATCCTAGTGTTAACCCTGCAAGCATTCTTTCTTGCAATACTCCAGCGGTTTACCCTCAAAGCCGGCAGTAGGACCAAAATTTCCCCCTTATGCTCCCTCTATACAACTCTAACCTTCTTGCAAATTGCGGCAAAAATTACTAATCCATTGCAAATCACTTTCAATCCACCTCCGTTTTCGTTCCAACAACTTCAAAACACGGTATTCATCCGTAATTTCGCGAACACATCATCTCCAAATTCACGCTCGACGCGGT
>JAVBJR010000655.1:0-4363 GCA_031546965.1 Dysgonomonas sp. | reverse complement strand
CTGCCAGATCTTTAATTCAACATCACTATGCTTTAGGTAATCATTGTATGATGTTTCATCACAATAATGTGTATTTTTAATATTTAAGCAGGGAAAACTGATCTTACATTGAATTATGAAAAGCACCCGAGCTTTCCAGCTTCATTATTATTAAAGTATGTCTTCCAAGCAAATTATTAATTGTTTTTCATTTGTGAAAATTGTGAATTTTTTAAAATGTATGTTGTGAAAATTGTGAAAAAATGTGAAAAATTTGACTACCCCCCGTCACACCCCTGAGATTAAATAATCATGTTTGAAATTCCTGGACTCGTATTAAAATTCAAAGAAGTTTATATTTTATTGCAAACACTTTTCTTAATAACTTAAACTTAAAACTTCCAGGTTGCACGTTTATATTAATTTCCCTGAGTTTTCCTGATTTTGACAAAATTTTGGCAAAGTTTCTCCCTGAATTTTTAGCCAAAATCTAAATTCCCTGAGTTTTCCAGATTTTCCCTGTTGGTAGCAACCCTGCATCTTTACATGCACATGCAACATATTAACTGACCTAGGGTGGCAAGGTTCCCTGTAAATATCCAACTGGAAATACTGATTGTTCCACAGGAAGCAACGACGGGTCTTGTAGATGGTGTCGTGAGTCTTGTCGCGTTGATGGAGCATATTCTGCGGAATGGTTTTGCCGGATGACACAGTGTATTGAGTTACATTTACAATTGATGTAATTGACAATATCAGTACAATAAAGATATGAATTATGTGGTTTTCACAACAAAATATATATACAATGATTTTATTTTCTGTTTCACTATTCAATTACGCTGTTTTCTTTCATTTTTTTTATTTTAAACTATTAGGTTTTGATCAATTGGAAGGGAATATTTGTGACATGGACATGTTAATTGTATATTATCCCATAAATAATAAAAGCTACATTCAAAATGAAAATACAGAACCTCAATTATCAAAAAATGCCCCGTAATAAAACAAAAAAATACCAGTTTGTCCAATAAAATTATATTTTTATGAATGAAGTCATTTTATGAATGAAAAGTGTCATTTTATGGGACAAACTGTGGTTGTGTTTGTTACAATCGATTATCCAAAACCCCAGATTATCCAAAAAAGGAAATCACTCGCTTATTAAATTGTTTTTAATTTGGAAAAAACTTCAACTTATCAAAATTCAATTATAAATCGTGATTTTGAGACTGTTAATTCACTTTTGGATGCAAGTATTCATAGATGAAATTGTTTATTCATAATTTTAAATAGTGATTTCATACCATTATTATGTCAAATAAAATTGCCCTGATTATCCAGAGATTTAATAATTCAAACTTTGGGTAATGGAGGATACAATGTAATGCTTCATTTTCAACAAATTGTCTTAGTTACATCGTTTTTCGAGGAAGGCTTAATTTACTTAGAAATATTAAATTATATAAAAATGTCCACACAACATGCTCTCGAGAAAAAAAACTTTCATGCTTCGTGTTTTCAACATGAACATGAAGAACGCAAAATCCACAATATCTTTATTGTATTGACGACTTTCAATGCACTGGGCTCACATGGTAATCTCTGCTTGTCAAAGTATTTCTCACTTCCACCGTCTGTCCACTGACCGGCTCGGTGCGGCGAACCGTGTGAGTGTACGTATAATGCCCTGTTTGAACATATCGTAAAACGTGTTAATATCAATTAAAATATCAAACACCACCATGGATTGTTATAATTATCCATCCAGAAACTGTCCTTGATGTCAAAGTGCCAAAATAGACAGCAGAAAAAAGTCTACTAAACTATTGGAGAGTTCAGATGAAAAGTAGAAACATTTTGTTTTTATTTGGAGGAATTAAAACATACAAAAGTATGTTTGGGCTAGTTAATTAAAGCAATATCCAAGGAAGTTCCATGTACAACAGGGTGTCTACCACATTTAAAATATAAAATTCCATGACTTTTCCAGGATTTCCATGACTATTTTATGTAAAATTCCATGTCTTAATCAGTGGAATCACAATGGACCAGAAAAACTTTCCACCACAGACAGGTTTTCCAACATAGAGAGCGTTTTAAACCGGTTACAAATGGTGCAAAAAAGTCAAATTTTATAACTATATAGACAAATGGTTTCCACCATAGACAGGTTTTACTGCACTGTATTGTAATTTAGTGCAGATATTATTGTGAAAACATTGATAATTTTTAAATATACTTTAAAAGTGGTAATTTTCACGGTGGTTTTATTTTTGCTATATTCGCGCACAAGCAATCTTCGCGAAAATAAAAACACCGTGAAAATTTAAAAAATGTACTTGCCCTATATCGAAGTATGGAAAATTAATGTCGCCACCGCGAAAATAAAGCCTCCGTGAAAGGTCGCATGCATGAGTTTCCGCGAAAATTTAGACGCGCGAAAATATTGGATTTTAAAGTAAATCATTTTTCGATGGTTTTCCATGACCATTACCATTTCCATGACCATTTTCAAATTCAATGACTTTTCCAATAAATCCAGGAATTCCATGACAGTAGATACCCTTGCTTTTTTAACGAACCCTTGTACATGGAACTTTCTTATATATTGCTTTAATTAACTAGCCCAAACATACTTATGCATGTTTTAATTCCTCCAAATAACAAAATGTTTCTTCGTTTCATTTGAACAAAGTAATATAAGCATATACACTGCACGGTACCATATCCCGAACATCGAGGACAATCTTTGATTGGACCATCTACTGGCTGCCCCAAGAAAGAAGACAGTGCAAAGCGGTACAAAGTTCAGAAAACTAAATTATATTTGATGTTTCTGATGAATTCTGACCGGATGGCGCACCGGTGACAGCTGTTGATTAAAGGTGACACTGTACGGTTTTGTAAGGCATATATACCTTGAAAATTGACCTACTAAACGATTAAAAATCATGAAGACAACAAATGTTGTACCAAAATCTCTGTAGCAATTAGAAATTAGTATAATAAAGTTATTAGCATGTAAAAGTTCGACGGGGTAATTAAGTTAGGAGGTTCATTTATGCTAGCCAACCTTCAATCAGGCAAACTTTAAAACTTTAAGTACAATAACAATTTTTTGACTAATTTTCTACAGAGACTTCTTTGCAACACTTCATTGTTTTTCTTCGTTTAGGGCAAGTTTCAATGTATACTTTACAAAACCGTATCAATTCACCTTTAATCAACAGGTGCACCATCTGGTACCAAACGTTAGAAACACCGAATAATTTCGTTTTCTGGACTTTGTATCGTCCTATTTGTTTTGGACAGACAACCAGTACTACTATACAACACATATTCTTAAGAAACCAGAAACCATTTTGTCCTCGCTTTCTTAGTCTGGCCTGGGTCTTCGGTTGCGACGCCAGGTAGTCATGGACCACTTCGAAGTCTTGAAACGGTGGAAACTCCTGGGAAAGACAAAATTTTAATTATTATATGTATCAAGCATGCCACTGAAGTCAGTGGTTCTTATACCGAGTCATCCGGCAGGATACTGTCCAGAAGGAACTTGGCCTTGCGGCTGTTTGAGTCCAGCCGATCCCGAGCGTCAATACCAAACTTGTGGCAGACGGCCTTTTAAACGAGAATACACGTGAAACACCACCTCGAGTGTCTTCTTTCCATCTATTCCTCAACGTACCACAATCATGCGGCCAATCTTCGTCTCGAAGTCCGTCGAGTTGTCGATGACGTCAAAGTACGGGTGCCCGATCCACGCCTACTAGACAAACGTGTTAGTATTTCTACATTGCTAGGTCACATTTAATATTTAGACTATAAATGTAACCATGTCCGAGGATAACCATGGAATCACAGCGCACTATACTAGTTCGCAGGTCAACGTTGAAAACATAAACTTCCATTTCTGTCCTGTTTGTTACCATGTAAGCTGCCACCAATAAAATAGTCCCATCTGAATTCTATATTTCAATGAAAAATCGCCGAATATATGCACAAACAGTTCGAATTTGTATTCATCCGCTCCAGCAATTCGGTCCCCCTGCATTCAAGCCAGGATTTTGTTTTCAAAGTTGACCTGCGAACTAGTATACGTGCATTTTGTTTTGTCACAGTCCATTGGAATTAACCAATGAACTCAGGGTACCCAGCGATAATTCCCTATTGGAAATTTCTGCCACACCCATCACAGTTATTTGTGATGGGCCATCACACATATCACAAAATTTCTGGCAGATTATGAAACACCATCACACACATCATAAACTTTGTGATGGTCCCCCATTACCATCATAAAGTAGTGTGATGGACCATCACGCACGTTGTGGTGGACCATCACAAATCATGATGGTGACGTTTCATAATCTGCCAGAAAGTG
>JAVBJR010000997.1:0-3812 GCA_031546965.1 Dysgonomonas sp. | reverse complement strand
TAAAGATTTAAAAAAAATTAATTGAATATTAATGACTCACAATTGCCAATAAAATAAGTTGAATGGTTAGGTGGAAATATTATGGGAGTGGGGCCCTCATAGAGCTATGGCTGCTCCTCCTTACCATTCACTTCTTAAGATATATTAACCTTAAGCCTACACACCACATGTTTATGTACAACTGCTGATGGTATAGGAAAGTTTACATGGACGCGTGTTTCTGTGTTGAGAACATGCTGAAGTCTGCTTGAATATTTGTCGGTACAAAATGTTAGGTGAAGTGAATTTCAGATTAGCTATAGACAGCAGTATGGTAGGAATTGTTTTTAATAGTGTTGAGGAATGTTGGTATGGGTCCTGTTAATATAAGGAATTGCGTGTTGGACACAAAAATTACAAAGGATATTCACGACATGAACCAGGCGGTCGTTGAGCTAAATGCCAAAATAGAGAAAATGAAACCAGAAGATTGGAAAAGAAAAAAAGGTATGAAAGGAATAACAACCAAACACCTTCAAGGCTTCAAGAACTTATTTCGTTGTGGAGTTAGCCCAGCTAGGTGCATATTACAACGATTATCTAGCATATATATTCGTGCAGAAAGTTACAAATCACTCTCAGTTGACGCCCAACGGCGTTATAAATTACAGGCTTTGTTGGTCGTGAGCTAGCACTGTATAATCAAATGTAGAAAGATCAACGTCTCAATTTGGATGCACTTGAGAACGTTATTACTTTTACTATATGCATGCAACTACACTATATCCTTTCGGGTAAAGGATCTGGGAAATTCCGTCCAAAATATTCGAGCACTACTTTTGTTTTTTCTGAAAATATTAATTCGACAAATACTGGAAATATTCGTAATTACTTGATTTTATTCAAAGGCCTATAATATATGCTGCTTGTTTTGGCGCAGTCGGCCTATTACACTGATCAAATGAAACCCATTCCAATCTGTGTATTTGGACCTATGTAAAGGTTACACGGTTGTAGGTAACAAAAGGCATACACGGGAATGAAACAACACATCCACATGACACCAAGATGAAACTGAAACTAACTCTCAGTTGCACTGGTAACAATATTTAAATATAGATGGCGCTGTAACACAGAATCAAGAACACAAACATTAAAACAAACACGCTTTTGCCAAGGACCTTACACGGTGACCCTCGGTTATATGTTACCGTCATTCTTCCAAAATCCGCCGTTTGCCGAATGACGTCACAACGCGGTAATTCTTCGTTCCAAGGGTTATGCTGTCACGTGGGAAAACCTAAACTAACTAAACATATCGCAGTACGTGATGTGACGTCATATCATGTCAATTCGGCAAACGGCGTGTCTTCGCAGAATGAGGGTAACATATACATGGTCATAAAACCATAACTGCCTCCTCACCCACACTTTTAAAATTAATCACAAAGAAGATTGCCTCCAAAATAAAACTCACAAATATATGAATTCATACATGTTTTGACCATATTCTAAAAAAGTTTTGAATAAGATGTGCTAGTATTGTTAATTGTATTTGTTAGGAAATTATTTTCCGCCAGATACCGAGTATATTCCGCTTCATATTCTCCAAGGCACTTCATATTCTCCAGACTTTGCACTTCCTCTTTTACTTGCTCAATTCTGTTGGCATCTGGTTCCTTTCCGCATTCAATGCCTCCTACAATTAAACCATATATTTTGGTTTGGGGAATGCAAATTACCATTTACTTCTGGCCACTTGTAAAGGTAGTTAACAATGCCGCATGGCCTATTGATGTCTTGTTTGCGAATCTGGTGGTGGTTCCAGTAAAGCAAAATGTCATCCAGCGACTTTTGGATTATTGGTATATACACATAAGCAAGGATCACTCTAAAAATGGAGGCATAGTCTTCTATTAATCAATGGCTATAAAATGTACAAGGTTGGCTGTCATATATAATCTAGAAACAAGTTGAACTCTTATGAAAAATAAATATTCAAGCCAACCATGTATTTTGTTGGAAAAAGTGATTACAAATAGCAAAATCTAAACATACTTCACATATAAGTCAAACCTAGATAACTAAAATTTTCAATATCTGAAATATACTTTTTGTCTCTGCGATGGAAAACTTCTCTAAGAGAAACCTCTCAAGATGTCAGCGATTTTTGCAGCAGGAAAATTTCAAGGAAAATAAAATAATAAACCTCAGGAGAACTTGAGAACTTGAATTGGACAAATAGTTAACAGATTTGCAAAATAATGTGAAGCAAAACCTGCTAACCGAGTTTAACAAGTTCAGGGTATAAACTAAGTTACAAAATACTACATGATTGAAAGCGCAGACAGTTCATCGATTTTTAAATTCAGCTTCCTTAAATGAAATTTTCAATACATGAAAGTTAGTGCCATTTCCCTTGGACATTCAGTTATTGAGGTTCGACAACATATTCAGTGGCAAAATCTGGATGCATTGCTAATAACTATTGCAATAATAGGTATGGTAATGTTATGTGGTAGGCAAATAAGAAATAATAGATCACCAACCTATCATTGCTGAAGAGAGAGAGATTAGCAATGTATTCAGAATTAATGTACCTGTATATTTGCGTACAGTTAATGCTACAAACAGAAGCACATGCATGCATCACGAGTTGTTTTGTAATATTGTACTCAAAAACAGCAGCAAGGGTTTATGAATAACCAGGTCTTTATTGCAGCACTGAACGTGTGCGAGATGAACATGGAATGTTGTAATGACCGGTCCATGCGCGATCGTACAAATGCGAATAAAAGTGTGCAAGCAAACAAGTAAATAAACAAGTCTTTATTCACACACAACTTATTCACACCAGGTGATGTTTTTTCATAATAGTTAGCACAATTGCTACTAATAGCCAAAGTTAGTTGGGCTTGTGAGGAGGGAGAGCCTTCTTCCTGAAGATCTGCACTCGACTATAGCCAGCAACAGACTGAGGTTTTGCTGGCTGTTCACTTCGTTTTATAGCCTCGGTAGTTCCCCTGGCCGCCACCAGGGGTTCTGTGACTGAACTCTGACGTGAGCGCTGCCTCTATGTGATGAAGTGCACTTTGCCAATAATGGCGCTTCAGAAACGGGAGTTGACCACTTCAACTCCCTGTTCATAGTGAGGGCGACGGTGGTGGATCGTCATTGCTTTCCATAACCCCAAATGCGTCATATAATTAGGTGGGAGGAGTTAATTAAGGCCACAGTGATCACACCAGGCCATTACACCTCCCCCTAAAAGAAGTTGGGACTAGTGCAAAAAATCCAGAGAACAGTTTTACTATCAAAACATAAAGCGAGCAAGTTAACAAGTCACGGCAAGGCCACAATTCCCAGCAGAGAAGAAACGAGCAAGTTTACACAATGATCAGAAAATTCGGGACATCACCAGGAACTGGCACGACGAGCAGGAAAAACGCACTGCTGGAGAAAGACCCGACCAAGACTTGGGAAGCCCACACAGCATCCTGACCCCACTGGGAGGAAGGTGTGGTGAAGGAGTCCTTCTCGATGAGGTTGGCGATGACGGCGGAGACCAACTCAGCTCGCTGGGTCCACGGGAGACCGCAGTGCCCAATCAGCAAAGCTCAGGAGAGGAGGGGTAGGTAGAGGAGCAAGGGTACCTAGAGGTTGGGAAAGGGGAACGTAGGACGAGGACAACACAATCACAAGATACTAGTCCCTATGACAAAAACAAGGGACTCCAACATCTCCACCCAACTGAGCAAAGGAACCCACTGTTCACTCAGAAGAGTGCAAGGGGGATGGCGGCTGGGAGTAGTTGACGGAGTGCTCACCGAAGT
>JAVBJR010000293.1:0-3744 GCA_031546965.1 Dysgonomonas sp. | reverse complement strand
CAATCTGATTGACTGAAAATATGCTTTCTCACTAAGGAAGCCATTTTTCGAACGATTTTTCAACCAATAATGACAGAAAAATGAAAGTTTCAATTGATCCTGTTCAGTATTATAAAACAACTCCCATTACCAAGATGGAGGCTGTAGTGAGGTAAATTATGAAATCTGATTTAATCTGATTGGCTGAAAACAAGTTTTCTCACTAAGGACGCCATTTTTCGACCGTTTTTCAGCCAATAACAGAATAATGAAAACTGTCAAATAGTATTTTGAAAATGTTCAATTATTTTGGAATTTTTTAATCACCATCCCCATACACATGGTTCATAACAATCTGTGATTATCATTTTCCCCGATACTTTTCCAGGTTTTCCAGAGTTCATTGTCAAAATTTCCAGGTCATATATTCACTGCAACCATTTTTCTAAATAATTTAAAATTTAAAACATATTCAAATTGCATATATTACATAGTGCTCATTTATATATATCAATTTTCCTGAGTTTTCCATATTTTCCAGGTTTCCCTGATTGACATGAACCATGAATAAGCAACTACAGGAAAAATTAATAACTTACTCTGAGGTACATACATATGGTACATAACTAAGTAAAAATAAGCACAAGGTTTGCGGCGAAGAAAATTGCGAATTTCATATTCGTGACTTGCCCATGTTTTTTTGCAAGTTACCGCCGAAAGGGGGCGTCTGTTGGAGAGCCGGTCCACCAAAATAACGTATAAAATAAGAGCTTGGGGGGTAGGTGAAAATACATTACCCCAAACCCCTCATTTCTTTCGAGTAAAGCACCTCTCTATTATAGATTTTTATTAAAATGCAGAATCGTAGATTACGAGCGTGGGAAAAACAAGATGGCGGCCAAAAACAAAAATTCCAAATTTCTCCCTCTACAACAACAAAAAATACGAGTCAAGAATTTGGAGCCTGAAACAAACCACCCCCGAGTGTGTTGGCAATAGATAATGACCGTACAAGTTCCGGTTTGCAAATTGCATTTCAAAAACAAAAACCAAAAAAGTTCAGGTAAGTAGTAAAAAAAAAATATTAAAATAAAAGAAAAGTAAAATATAATTCGTTATGAGACAACAAAAATGGTCTGGGCAGGAATTCAGGTTGTGGCTTACCGACCATCAAATATTTACAAAATGCCATCTTCCCCCCTCCCTTAATACTTACATTTAAAAACTTGCGATAATACATTTAAGAACTTGATAATATATTTAAAAACTTTAGAATACATTTAAAAACTTTAGAATACATTTAAAAACTTCAGAAACATATTTAAGAACTTCAGAAACATGTTTAAGAACTTCAGAAACATATTTAAGAACTTCAGAAACATATTTAAGAACTTCAGAAACATATTTAAGAACTTCAGAAACATATTTAAGAACTTCAGAAACATATTTAAGAACTTCAGGAACATATCTAAGAACTTCAGAACATATTTAAAAACTTGATAATACATTTAAAAACTTGATAATACATTTAAAAACTTGCCAATATAATGAACCTCGCTTATAATCAACTCTGATATTGGCAAACATCGGCTATTGTCAACAATCTCCAAGGTTCCGTCATCAGAATATAAGACTTTCAATACAAATTACGTCGCTATCAGTAAACTTGGATAAAGGAAACCTCGGTTACTAGCAACTGATTTCCCCCTAAAACATGTTTTTGGACCCCTGATATTGTCAACTGACTCTAATACAATAGAGTTGAACTTGATCTGAAGGGTGAAATGTGGCATAGTTAAAAGTTTCTTATAAGTGAGGTTCTGCTTTAAGAAACTTCGGCTATAAGAAACCAAAAACCTCCCGGTCCCCTTCCAGTTGTTTATAAGCGAGGTTCACTGTATATTCAAAAACTTGACAATATATTCAAAAACTTGAAATATAAATTCAAAAACTTGAAAAATAAATTCAAAAACTTGACAAATAAATTCAGAAACTTGAAAATATATTTATTTACCTGCAGGGGTCATGGGCATCAAACGACCCTAAAAAGTCCTATACAGTCACTGTATATTTAGCATTTTGCCCTGTCATGACCGATCTTCTAAAACAACCCTAAAAAGAAATCGAAAAATCCCATTTAGTACAAAATCTCACCACCAGGATGGCGCTGCATTCGATGAAGTTTTCACCCAGGTACTTTACATGGCTATAATACGTTCTGAAACAAACCTTGGTGCAAACCTCAATTTAAATAAATTATGTAATAATGAAAAGAACATGTGATGTCACAGATGTTTCAGTTATATGAAGCACAGCCTGGAAAAACGATTCAACTGTTTATTTTTTTTTGCCCGCAGTTAAATCGTTTTTCGAGGTTGTTATTTAAATGGAATGAATTTTTTAACACATGGCAATTACATAATATAACAATATACAATAAAACGTCCTGTCTATTGCAACATAAACAAGTTTCACATACAAGGGACAGTTCAAAGTTCAAATATCCTGTTTGCTAATATTTCCAATTATTTTTGTCTATATATAGATTAATTTACATACTCTCACACAAATCAATTTTGCAAATTATCTTCTTGCTTTTCTTATATTAAATAACCCATTCTAATTAAGACAAAACCTTGTAACCTCGAAAAACGATTCAACTGCCTTTTACTGATTTTATCTGCTCTGAGAAAAATTAAACAGAAAGTTGATTAATACTTCAATACCGCATATAAAATCATACAAAATACACTAAATAATTTTTATTTACTGGAAAATAAACTCTATAAATACAGAAAATTAATATTTATCATCTAAAACGTCAATTGAATTTATTTTTCCAGGCTGTGCTCCAATTATTTGATAATTTCTTGCCAGCATTGATTAATAATATTGTTTCTAGGAGAATTAACTCTATTAATATTTATTTAAAGAAAATATTTCTATAAAAATATTAATTTAAATTTAAAAATAAAATGAATTGTAATTAATATATAATATAATAACATATACTATAACATTTATTTAAAATTATTAAATTTTATTATTACTTGTATTAAATATTTCTTTTAAAAGAAAATTACTCTTTATCATCAAAAAGGTAAATTCAAATGTCAAATGTTTTTCGAGGCTGGAATTTAAGAATTTAAATTCATCTAGAATCTGATAATTTGTAGAATTTGTAGAATTATAAGATTCTAGGTACAGTTTTAGGAAAAAATGTATGTATATAGATAGACACCTGTCTATGGTGGAAATTTTGACTTTTTTGGGACCATACACATATTATTAAAAATATTATTATGAAAAACATTATTATTAAAAATATTATTATGAAAAACATTATTATTAAAAACATTATTATTAAAAACATTATTATTAAAAACATTCTTAAAAACATTATTATTAAAAATATTATTATTAAAAACATTATTAAAAATATTATTAATAAAAATAAAGACACTCTCTATTTTAGAAAACCTGTCAATGATGTAAAGTTCAAGAATTTCTACTTTAAATATCCAATAAATTATCTAATTTTGTTTATTGTAGAATTGTGTGGATATGTACTTAGAAAATACGTAAAAAATCACTAATAAAATCTGGGAAAATGTACATTTTGAAGAAATTTCCAGACGATTATGTCTGCATGACAGAAAACTTGTCAAGATTGGTGAATGGATTGCGGGTAAGGTACAAAGTTCAGTAGCCGCCCCACTGCGATTGGCAAACTGTACTGTGTATGGAAAACCAACGTCGAATAAT
>JAVBJR010000442.1:0-3067 GCA_031546965.1 Dysgonomonas sp. | reverse complement strand
TTGTGGAATTGTTTCAACTCCCAATGACGTTGAACAGCTCCTGTTGTGTGGGGTTTGAAATGAACATTAAATCCTGTTTGATCAAACTAAGGGACCAAAATGTCTCGCTTGAAATGTTTTGCAATTTTGGAATTTCCTAGTGATGATGTCATCGCCAGGTAGGCGTATGCGCAATTGAATCCACTAGGAGGCTCAGGTAATATTGCAGCCAATCGGTTTTTTCTTAGCTAAGAATTGTTAAATTTGTGCATTAATTTAGCGACTATACCAGAAAAAGCTAATATAAAACACCATTTACATAGTTTCTTCATTATTTTTGAGTTGCTCTGAAGGGTGCTTCCGGATGTTTGCCATGTCATGCACATGTCACAAATCCATGATGGATTTGTACCCTAAATATAGCAGTTGTATGAGTTAAACTGAAATATGTTAATTTCCTATAACATCCATATGTAAGCATTCTTCAGTTGAGGCACACCACTAGCTTTAATAGGGCTGTTGCAGAACGCGTCATAGATGACGTCACTCTAGTAAAGGCGAGCAAACGTGTCCACCATATTGGATAGCAACCAGTACGGCGTGGAATACGCTACGAGCTATAAAAAATCCTTTTGTGTTAAAATCGTGAAGCCAGGGGAAAAACGGTCCGGGAATATTTTGTCCACTGTGGCTTGCCATAGTTTTGGTCCACAAACGAAGGAACTATCCGTCATCAGAGTCGCGATTTAGCTTGGATTTAGATCATTTCCAACGGTTTTCAACGAGCGCTCACGCGTACCTGCTATCCAAAATGGCCCTAACTGGTCACGTGCTGCAACAACCCTATAAGACATTTGGTGTTACAGCTCACTCACATATTGATGTTTACAAAAATGTCATACAGATTACATTTCCTACAGAACAAATTATAGTTGTTAGTGGCACGTGTATGACAAGCTAAGTAAAATAGTACTTTCACTAACCATACTGGGAGAACCTAGGGCTGCCGGCACTTCCACAACAGATGTGTTTCGAACAATCTACATGTTAACATAGCCAGAAATTTTAGTACCTGTATGAGGTTTTTCCTTGGCCTAATATACGGACTGATTTTTTCAGACCGCTCCAATTCTTGATTTGTTGCGGGCAAGTGATTTCTTCAGGCATTGCCAATAATCTATGGTCAGATCCCAATTTCATTAAATCGAATTGCACTCCCACCAACTTTGGGAACTTAGATTCTAGAAATTATCTGAATTCTTTTGCAGTGAGATCCATTGGCAGTTAGTTGCACGCGTTTGTTACTTTTCATTGCATGACCTGCCAGGAGATAAAAAAAATAGTTATTTCAATTATAATTTGCAATTCATGTGAGGAAATTAAATTTGCACTTGCCCAATCCATTAGCATTGAGAATACCAATTGATTGAGTTGATATTGTAGCAATATAGCAATATCTGGATCACCAAGACAAATGAGCTTGACTTTTCAAATATTCATATCGACGTTTATTCTTTACCCATTTTGTTGATATACAGGGTGATTCAAAAGTCTTTTGAATCTCTTGAAATTTCCAATGTGTGCACAAATTGTGTAGGTTGATAAATGGAACATAATGTACAGGATATGGGCAGTGCAATGGTGCAGCTGTTGTCAACCAAAGTAATTTGGAACATGCCGTTCCAATTTCTGAAATCTTTAATTTCGAAAATGGATAGGTAGTTTTAATTGGTGATATGTGAAGCATGGCACACTAGTCATAATAAAAAAATAATTTTCAAAATCGGTTCATAACAGACTTATTAATCAACAACTGAATTTTTGAATGGAGTCACATGTTTTGCTGGTATGCCTCACTGCTCGTGCCATGCAGTGAAACATGTGTGCTACCACATGGTGTATGGAAGAAAAGCAGTGGTTATAGGCGTATTTGACGATATGCTGACAAGAAATAACATGTGGTCGGACTGACAGTGTAGTGCAATCATTTATTAACACAGCAACTAGCTGACTGTATGGAAGTTTGTGTGAACCAAGATGAAATGAAATGATAAGAAATGCAGTTCCATAAACCATACTATGGTATCTCTCATACCAGCATTAATAAAAGTGTTCCAAATGTTCACCATTACAACTATGCAATGCTGCGCTCGAGCAATAACATTCCTGGAAATGTTTTTGAACACGTCGTTGGTAACACTTTCACTGACACGTGTCACTCTTTGTCGAAGATCATCAAATGATTGTGGTGGCGTTTCATACACTACATACTTCAGGTAATCACAAAGAAAGGAATTGAGTGGGAATATCGTGTGATACATGCGAGCTGTTGCTGTAGCATTGCGGTTACATTCCCCATACATCATGACCATACCCCACATCTCAGTGAATGTTTTACTTGTTGACATTTGCATTTCAGTGACATCATAAACGTTCCTTGACCTTTATGTAGTAATGCCTTACCATCTCTCATGCAATCCAAACTTCAGTTGTTGATTCCTTGGTCTGTTATGAACCGATTTTGAATATTATTTTTTTATTATGACCACTGTGCCTTGCTTCACATATTGCCAATTGAAACTACGTATCTATTTTCGAAATTATAAATTTCAGAAATTGGAATGCCATGTTTCAAATTACTTTGGTTGACAACAACTGCACAATTGCATTGCTCATAACCTGTACATTATGTTCCATTTATTAACCTACACAATTTGCGCACGGATTGGAAATTATAAGGGGTTCAAAGGACTTTTGAATCACCCTGTATGTAACTCCCGCAGGTGTTGCAGTTGTCACTTGAAACACATTTTGTGAAGAAATCTTGTCAATCAAAAAGCACTGAATTTCACATTCTAATAAGTGCACTGGCACGTTTCTACCATTTATCGAATTAAAATCGTGGTTGCACAAGTTGTTTTCAGTCGCATAAAATACTCACAGGTACTGAAGCCCGGTTTCCATATCGTCGCTAAAACTAGCGATGCAGCTGGCGACTTGCGGCGGCGATTTTGTGTCGTCGTCTTGCGGCTAGCCGCAAAAAGTTGAACATGGTGAACTTCTTGCGACGGAGCCGCAAGTACGAAGC
>JAVBJR010000208.1:0-4985 GCA_031546965.1 Dysgonomonas sp. | reverse complement strand
GTTAAATTATTTGTACAACTCAAAATTGTAGGAAATAATAGGAAATATAGGAACACTTTACAGCCTGAATATACCTTACCAGGACTAGGCACTCCTCCGTTTAGCCAATAGGAGTAGCAGCGCGCCACGTGATTGGTAGATTGCGTGTGACGTCAAAATCGCCATTTTCCAGGACCTGGAAAAGTATCGGTATGTCCCGATACACATCGTCGATACACCTTCGATACGTATCGTTGATACGCCATCGATGGTGATGTTTACAAAAATACAAAACCGTTACGTTCGAAAAATGGAACGTTTTCAAGATTCTTTAGCATGCTTTGCTCAAAATAAATTTATCTTCCAAACAAAACCCAACGAATTTAAACAAGAATGCAGTGATGGACATCAGCAGATCATTTGTCACCTTCCACAGATGTGTCCTTCTTTTCTCATTGTGATAAGTAGCTAAACACTCCTTGTCTGCATCGGTGTATCGATACAAGGATCGGTATTCTATACGATACTCGTACAGCGCCACCATGCGGCAATTTATGAAACGCATGTGCATACTTAGAATTTGCACAGCGCCTAGTCCTGGTAAGGCATATTGTGTCCTTGATTACATCATCACACTACTAATCTACATACCTTGCATCACAGAACATCACAAACCATCATGGACCATCACGTTTTATGTGTTATGTGTCTATCAGCGTGATGGAAACTTCCAATCTGGTTAGACTCTTGGATTCACCATGAAATTGCCTGAGTTTTTGCAATTCCTTTGTAATTTCCCACCTCTAAAAAATTATATTTTTGATTTTTTTTTTATAAGTTACAAATTAAGTATTGAACATGGAACGAGGTTGGTTCCAACAAAATTATAAAAGTTATAATAGGTGAAAATTAAGCTATCGGGGGATAAGTTATCGGAGTGATGACTGTAACGTACAACTACTGCACATACTGCTTGGTGGGGCGGTCTTTGTTAAGGCGAAATACCCCTGGCGTCACCTACGGCGCTTTTGGGAAACTGTGGGGCAAAAAACCAAATATACAAAGAAACGCAAGCACACAAACACGCCCACGAGGAGTTTTACCAGTTAGTTCTGTTATATCCAAGGTTATATGTTCTATTCATTCAGGGTTAGTAATTGGGTAGGTTTGTTTCCTGATTTCATTCATTGCTCCATATTGATCTTCATTTTAAACGTTTTAAGATCCAATTGAAGTGCAGCCACAACCTTGCATGAAAAGAGATGAAATTGCATTTTTTATATTTTGAGGAAAACGCTAAAAAAAAACGTCTTCACATTTCTGTTCGACGGAACCAGGCAGGGATGCATGAGGAATGTTATTTCAAATAACTCATTTTCACAGAAATGTGGGGTATATCTGTTTTTAATTTTGTGTCTGATTCACGTTCTGATTCAGTTTCTGCAATGGAAGAAAATAAAATTGGTGAGATGTGCACTTAAACAATTTTTTGAATGTTTCCGGTAAGAATATGAGGGGTTTTCGGAAAGAAAGTTCCGTTAGTTCCTAAAAAATACAAAATGGTTGGAATATATATTAAAATTTCTGAAAAATATCGTGGTATCTATTTTTACTTGACAGAAAATCTCAAGTGAATTGCTTGACTTTTGAAATTAATATATGGATTTTTGTAGACTCATGCCAAAGTATGTTCCCAAAAAAATTATATACCATTTAAAAAGTAATTCAGAACAAAATCTTCATGAGAATTAAAGAAAGTCACACTGAGACTTGATGACAATGTCAAAACGCATTAGTTACTAATGTTCAGCAACATATAGCCATCAAGCGTGGAACAATTCTCGGTGTGAGTTTCATCAATTGTTGCAAACCTTTATTTTGGAATTATTGATGAAATGCTATGGAATACTGTATAGGCGGGAATACACCGTGACATGGGTCTACAAAAAGTCGATCATGTGATAATTTCAAGCAATTCAGATGCAGTTGTTTGTCACAAAAGAATAGGTATGTAGGGACATTCCATGTCATCATCTCAGAATTGATTCGTATGTTTTGCATGGATAGACACATGTAAGATAAAAACTTTCGCAAAGTCTGAGATTTTTCATGTATGTATTGCCAAAGTTGCAGAATTCTGCAGAAACCTTGATTTTGTGAATCCGAGCAGCAAAATTTTCTTATTTTGTTTATAGTTTTTGCATGGTCAATAGAAATAAATACGAATATGGCCTTGGATATAACTTTAGTTGGGGTTTCGAAAATGTAAACATATTTCCAATATGACAATTAGTTTATGGGTAATCGATTTTTAATTGCATTAATGGAAAATGTTAATATCTTAAAAGGCCCTTCTTTGATTTCATTGCAAAACTAACACAAGACATGTAAATTATAGGCAAATAACATACAACAATTTTCAATGAAATCAAAGGAAGGGTCTTTTAATATATTAATAATTTTCCATTAACACAATTAAAAATCAACACATAAACTAATAGTCAGATTGGATTTATGTTGACATTTTTGAAACCACCAACAAAAGTTCTGTCCAAGGTTACATTTTTGTTTCATTTGTAGTAGTAGCAGTAGTAGCAGTAGTAGCAGTAGTAGCAGTAGTAGTAGTAGTATGGTTTTATTTCTTGCCATTTTTTGGCATAGAAAGAGATACATTTTCTTCTTCCTGCATACACTTAGCCGACTTACATAACATAAACGGTAAACAATAATATCAGATAAATAAATAATAAATAATAAATAAGTTAGATAAACTGAAATTAATCACTGTGTTGAACCATCGCCCATATCACACTCCCACCCAATCTACTGCACCGCGAAGTGTCTATGTCTTGCCACCTTCCTCCAACCTTTTTGCCCTTCTCTCCCTATCCAATTCTCGTAAAAAACGTCTACCACTGCCATCTTCCCTAAGTACCTCCTCCATAAGTTTACCTCTCACAATCACTCACAACATCACACACACTCTCACACCATCACACTCCTCTATCACATGCTTCATTGCCTCCTCTTCTCTTCTACAAACTTTACATAAACGTTTATCATCCTGCATCCAATAATACGCAGCCCCCACCTCTGCACGCGTTCTATATCTGGCCAGCAATCCTTTATCCTGATGGCTCACAAATTCACTTTCCAGGTATTGTGCTCTCCCCTGTCCCATTTTCCACCCTTTGTACTCTGGATTAAATTTTGAATTCTCAATCTTCTGTCGATTCAACTGAATTCGTCTATCTTTACTCTCCTCTCCATTTCCGCTGTCACCTCCCAATTTTGCTAATTCCTGCCTCCTCTCCATTCTCCATTTTAAATTCCTTTGCTTCTCCTCACTCCTCCACTTTGCACAAACATTCACCCAACTTTCCTTTTCTTCCCTCCTCATTCTATACTCATAACTATATGCCCACCTCCAGGTTTTCGCCCATATCTGATGTTCATCCACCTACTCCTGAATAATATAGCCTGGTACGTTCCACATTACCCCTAGCACCCATCTCCAGTACTTAGTAATCAGCTTCTGTAATTCCTGTCTTTCTCCCCAACCCCAAATTTCCGCCCCGTATGTCATTATGGACTCGATCAGTGCCCTAAACAATTGACCGGTTTCATAGCCCTCCTATTGGCTGGCTCATATTGTGGTTCTGGGGAGAGCTATACGCTCCCACTGAAGCTCGCATTCCAAACGTTCGAAAATGGCGTCCGGGAGTTTCCACAAATGGTGAGTTTGGCCATAAAACCGGTTTTATCCGTTAAATTAACGCATTTTTCGGAAAACAACCGTGAACGTAAAAGAACCGGAGCAAGCCAAAACGTATTTTAAACTAGTATTGGGCAATATAATGTCGTAAATAAAGAAACAAATACATTATAAGTTACCGCGAGAACACTATAATTAACCAAAACCAGTTTAAAATATGTTTTGACACGCTCCGGTTCTTTTACGTTCACGGTTGTTTTCCGAAAATGTAACGACCGGTCCGTGCGCGGTCGTACAAACCGCGAATAAAAGCGCGCAAACAAACAAACAAGTAAATAAACAAGTCTTTATTCGCACACAACTTATTCGCACTTATGTGGAAAGTTATGGTCTTATCTACAAATAGCACAATTGCTAGTAGGCACCAAAGTTAGTGGTGACTTATGAGGAGTGAGAGCCTTCCCAGTGGAGGTCTGCACTCGACTGTAGCCAGCCACAGACTGAGGAATTGCTGGCTGGTCGCTTCCTTATATAGCCGTGAGCGCCCCCTGGCCGCCACCAGGGGCGCTGCTGTCAACGGCCGACGTGAGCGCCGCCACTATGTGAGCGAGCGCACTAACGGCGCTTCTCATGGGGAATGGACCACTTCCATTCCCTGTTCATAGTGAGGGGGGGTGGTGAAAGCGTCATTGCTTTCCCACCTCCCCAACTGCGTCACGTCTTTTAGGTAGGGAGAATTTAGTAAGGCCGCGGTGATTTGCACCGGGCCGTTACAAAAAATGCGTTAATTTAACGGATAAAGCTGGTTTTATGTCTAAACTCCATGTTATCGGAAACTCCCAGACGCCATTTTGGAATATGAGCTTCAGTGGGAGGAGCTACGCTTTTCGTGGGCGGAGCCTACTGAAATCGGTCAATTTCCACCGCATATGTAAATCACCTTTCCAATATCTTTCCCCAATCCCCCATACTGCTCCCATCCCTACCCTTGCCTTCTTCTTAATATATCGTATATGTTCTCCAAAGCCATTATTACTTTGCATAATCAATCCTAAATACTTAAACACTTTTACCACTTCCACCTCTTTCCCCTCCCACTGCCATTTCTCTCCTTTTGCTCTTTTCTCCCCTTTTTTAAAAATGTGCATCGTGACTTCGAATAATTCAGCTCTAACCCCTTTCTCTTCAAATATCTCCACAAACAATGTAACATGTCCTGCATCTGTTTCGGTTCTTCCGCTACCAACACCATATCATCAGCACACGCTAGCAACCACACTTTTATTCCTTG
>JAVBJR010000901.1:0-2590 GCA_031546965.1 Dysgonomonas sp. | reverse complement strand
ACATACATTTTCGTAGTGGTGGACTACTTCTCGAAATATGTATTTATAGTGTCTATGTGATCCTCAAAAACTCGAACAATGGGTGAGCATCTGTACCGAATGTGTTGCAAATTAGGGTTTCCTACAGAAATTCTGAGTGATGATGGTCCCCAATTTGTTTCTGAGCTGTATAAAACAATGTGGGAATTATTAGGTACCAAACCCAGACATGCTACGCCCTATCATCCTCAAGCGAACCTCACAGAAAGGGTAAATAGAATCCTGATTACCATGCTAAAAATCTATGCCCAAAGACACCAGACCAGCTGGGATGTAAGATTACCCGAATTAGAGTTCGCGATTAATACAGCTACCAGTGAATCTACTGGGTTAGCACCTTGCGAAATAATGTTTGGAAGAATGTTGCAAGGTCCCTCTACCCTCCGGCCTTTGGAAGAACCCAGTGATAAAGAAATTATCCAATTTGCAAAATTCCTGAGACAAAGATTGGAAGGAGCGATTGAGTTTGTGAAAGAGAATTTGATACAAGCGAAGGAGAGACAAAAAGAGTACTACGACCGAAAACATAGGCCAAGCCCTTTCAAATTAGGAGATTTAGTGTGGAGAGACTTGCATTTACAATCGGATGCGATTAAACAATTTACAACTAAATTATCACCTAGAAGAGATGGCCCCTACGAAATTGTGAAAATGATTTCTGAAAATGTGGTTATATTGTGGGATCCTAAGACTGAAAAAGAATTTGGTCCAGTCAATGTGGCCCATTTAACACATTATGTTACACCAGTTATTCCAAATCTGGTAATACCAGAACCAATAAAATTAGATAAAAATAGGCCCAACAGGGGTGATACTAATTATAACTTACGTCACAAACCCAAACCAAACACGAAATGAATCCTTCACGTTCTAGGGTTCTGGCTAACGCTAGAAATATACTCTTGGTGACAGGACTTCATAACAAATTCTGCATCTAAAAGAAATAAATTATAGATTTTGCGATACTGATTTTAAGCGATTGAAATATGGCATTGATACTACGATTCTTCCAGACGAAAAATCCCATTCCGCAACGTTGATGTGTAACCTTTATCCGAAAACCAGATCCGTTTACGTTGTTTGGGTAGAAACAGCTTCCTTCTTGTGAATTATTTCCTAAGCCTAAGGGCGATTGAAACAATCGAACGAAGATTAAAATTGCATTACATACGGAAAATTTCCGTCCCTGGGAACAATTCTTCCCAAAAACAAGAAACTGGTAGCGATAAACGACCCTTGTGAGGAACGTCGATCGATCTGGGAAATATTACATAGAAAGGGAAAAAGAGAAACGAAGGGTAAACTAAAAAACTAGTAGAAAAGAAAAGAGACGCTAATAGAATGGATGGTAGTTAGCGATAGGGACGATAGAGGACGCCACTGCCTCATAAGAACCCCCGATAAACCAAAATTATGAAGCGAGAAACATGAAAAGGGGGGAAGGAAAATTAATAATTATTGAATAAAAACCCCTTAATTAATGGCGTTGAGCTTCTTTAAAACGAAATTGCAATAAGAAGAAATAAAACTAATAATACAGTAACGGAGCGGGAAGGAGTTTGTATTTTTCAGACAGTGAAAACGATAGAAATTAAAAGAAGGCGGAGCCAAAGGAAGAAATACGATGCCCTTTGCTGCCATTGGTCCGGAAACTGCTGTCATCAACCTCGAGGCCAGGAAGTGTCCTTTCTTCGTCAGTCACTCTTCAAGGAAGGGTTGTGGTAAAATTTACGCAAATTGTGACAAAGGAAGAACGCAGGAAACAATGGCGAGCGGCGGATCGAAATCATGGGACAGCAGCCATGGTGATGGCACCGGAAGGGTATGGAAGAAGAGAATTATCCGAAAGAAAAGTGCTTTTGAGGGGAAGACGATGCCCGAACTGCAGCCGGGAGACGCTTCGCACGTGATTTGCCATGAATGTTACACTAGCAAAATCTACGACCGAGATGAGGAACGGCGTTGTAGAGAACATCGAGGGCATGACCTGAAGGGAAGTGAAGAGCGTGCGGCCCGAGACTACTTCCGACTCCTCTTCTCTAGGGGAGAGATCCCTAACGAGATTCCTTCTCAGTTCATGAATGGAGTCCAATACCCGTTCCCCTGCTTCCCCTGTTGGCAGGGTGGAAGATTTCATAACGATGAAACATATCGATGTCAATTCCATTGGGGAAACGCACGTCGCGCCGAAGTAGCCCGGATGGAACGTTCCCGGAGAGACTTCGAACAAGGTATTGTCCGCCTCAACCTTACGGTGCCGACAATAAATAAGCGTATGATCAAGGCGAGGAATAGGAGTGACCGAGTAAAAGCCCGAATTGAAGGGGAGAAAGAGCTGTGCGAAGGAGATGAAGAAAGTGACGAGGAAGTACACCAGATGATCTGGGACAATGGAAAGATAACCCCGGCCGAAGCGATAAAACCGGAAAGGGCTGAAACTCAGAAAGAGGTGAGCGAAGTCTCTAGTGTTGTTCTAATTTCACCTTTCGTCCCGCCTTCGAGGAAAGGGATCGTTCCGAAAATTAATTTGGACCATCGAGTGATTGTCCCT
>JAVBJR010001202.1:0-2557 GCA_031546965.1 Dysgonomonas sp. | reverse complement strand
CCTATATATACAATAGCATGCAGTTTCAATGCATACCTATTCCGCAACAATGCATGTGAATTATTAAGATAAACAATAACGCAATTTAGTTTTGACCTTGCACGTGATGATTAACAATTTATTCCAGTTAGCCATAATCTGGAAGCGTTTATTTCATTTTTATTGGGGTGTTATAGTATTGGATGGGTGGGCTGGATTAATGACCTCCCACTTCGCACCGGAAAGTTAATTTGATTCGCGAAAAGTTTTCCAAGAGGCAGAACCCGTCTGAATTATGACTCTAATTGCGGCTGACAATCGGCCCTAATTGACGAATGACTTCCGAACTAGGGGTAGGTTGGTGTTAGGTAATATTTAGGCCGGAGGCGACCAACGGTTAGGCCTAAAAGCTACAATAAGCCTAAGCTTAGGCAACTGGGGGTAAAAAAAAGAAGCTTCCACTTGCCAGCCAGCCTATAAATTTCCAATGGCGTCGACATTAATAGACCAGGTGTGCAACGTTCACATGCCCGCGATGCACATGATGGCCTATAATATGTATATCGATAATATTGATGGAATTCGATACTATAAAAGATCGAAGAAGAAAAGTGTTTTGTTTTGGAATTGTCCCATCTGCGATGAGATTCTCGAGTTGCTCTTATCTTTATGGAGGCTATAATGATAGGAATTTGTCCCACTAAGTTAACTTGCAACAGGATCAGGATGCATAAAAGGGGGGAGGGGGTACTTTTATAAAATAGACCTGATGAACACCCAGTATAAGGACCACCCATGCACAATATACCGAGAACACTGCATGATGGTTGTTCCAATTTTAGCTGGATTTAGTTTGGTTAATTGAAGCGCGACATCGAAAACATTTTGACAAAAAATGTTACATGTTGCCTTTAATTCCTGCATCTGCATGTCAATGTTCATTATTTTTTTCTATTTTATTGTTTTTGAAATACTGTTATATACTACATAGGACCTATATACATTCATATTCAGGTGTGTCAGATCACACCTGAAATCAGTGGTTGATTTCGTTCCCGTTGGAAATGTGCATATTTTTTGCATGGATGCGAAAAATAGAGGATAGAAACTATACGTATAGATTTAAAAAGAAACGAAAAAAGGTTGTAATGTCAAGGTTCCCTTACTTGAATTCCCAATATATGACATGAATGATGATGAATTTCTTAGAATTTAAAAATTGAAATTTTTCAGTTGAAACAATATTATGACATGTGCATGTACTTCTCATTGCATTCGCTCAGGTTGCAAATGTGTGTCAGGATGGCCGAGTGGTCTAAGGCGCCAGACTCAAGGATAACTTAATTCCTTCCCATTGAAATAACATGGGACCTAGCGTTCTGGTCCACGAATGTGGGCGTGGGTTCAAATCCCACTTCTGACAATCCTTTATTATATTCGCTTTTCAAATTCTGTTATTTTTGCAGCGATGCGATAAATCAAAGATGAAAATTAGTTTTGGAAAGTTTCTTTAATATGGCAAGATTTCCAACTGAATGATTTGAATTCCCTGAAGACTTGCTTGCATGCATCTTAAAAATCTAACACAATTTATTTCAAATATCTTGCGATATATGACATAGTATTTCTGTAATATATTCACATTTTAACAGTGTGTCAGGATGGCCGAGCGGTCTAAGGCGCCAGACTCAAGGATTAGACTCCCTTCCCATATGATTACCATGGGATCTAGCCTTCTGGTCCACGAATGTGGGCGTGGGTTCAAATCCCACTTCTGACATTGATTTTTATTTTATTTTTACAAATTATGCATACCAAAATTAGTTTTTTTATTTTTGCAGCGGTGCGATGGAAGAATGCAAACTAATTTTTTTTTTAAATGTAATGCCAATAATTCCTAATGAACAACTTGCATTCATTTTGAATGCATGTGCGACACGACACAATAATTCAAAGAAAACTTGTGTCGCCCTACAACTTAAAAAATTGAACACAATTTCTTAACTTATAAGCCAGTACTTCTGCAATACGTTTTCTTCTGATGTTATGTGTCAGGATGGCCGAGCGGTCTAAGGCGCCAGACTCAAGGGTTAGACTTCCTTCCCGTTGAAATAACATGGGTGTAAAGAGTTCTGGTCCACGAATGTGGGCGTGGGTTCAAATCCCACTTCTGACAGTTAATCTTTTTTATTTTACAAATTAGGCATTCCAAAATTAGTTTTATTATTTTTGCAGCGGAGCGATGGAAGAATGTATACTTATTTTTTGAAAATAATTTTAATGGCAATAATTCCAAATGAACAACTTGCATGAATTCTGAATGCATGTGCAACACAATAATTCCCTGAAGACTTGCGTACAGCTTACAAAATCTAACACAATTTCATATTATTATATGACATAGTACTTCTGCAATACATTTGCTGTTGAGGGGTGTGTCAGGATGGCCGAGTGGTCTAAGGCGCCAGACTCAAGGATTAGACTTCCTTCCCATTGAAATAACATGGGTGTAAAGCGTTCTGGTCCACGAATGTGGGCGTGGGTTCAAATCCCACTTCTGACATTGTTTTGTTTCTAT
>JAVBJR010000457.1:0-5061 GCA_031546965.1 Dysgonomonas sp. | reverse complement strand
GGTGAAGCGGGTGGTGACATCACAGCTAAAATCGAATTTTCCTATTGGTTGGCTGACCTCAGCCAATAGGTGATATTCCTGAACCATGGCCTCACACAGCAGCTAGGCGGTCTTAACTCCTGTTAGTATACAACTCCTTGCTTTGACTCATTGTGGCGATGGGACGCTTTGGGCGACGGGACGCTTTGGGCGACGGGACGCTTTGGGCGACGGGACGCTTTGGGCGACGGGACGCTTTGGGCGACGGGACGCTTTGGGCGACGTGACGCTTTGGGCGACGTGACGCTTTGGGCGACGGGATGCTTTGGGTGATGGCACGCTTTGGGTGATGGGACGCTTTGACTCATTGTGGCGATGGGGCGATGGGACACTTTGACTCATTGTGGCGATGGGACGCTTTGACTCATTGTGGCGATGGGACGCTTTGAGCGATGGGACGCTTTGGGCGATGGGACGCTTTGACTCGTGGCGATGGGATGCTTTGGGCGATGGGACGCTATGGGCGATAGGACGCTACGGGCGATGGGACGCTTTGGGCGATGGGACGCTTCGTGGTGCCTTCGCATCTAAGGGCTGTCGAAGGGTGACCCGGGTTTATGGAACCCGTTAGCGAAAGGAACAACGTGATGGGACAGTTAACGTCCCGTTAGGGATTCGGTAACCCGTCCATTCGGTTGCGGGGATCGCGATGGGACGCTTCGATCGACCGTCACGTCTAAGGGTTAACGGCTGGGTGGTCCGTGATTTCAGGGGTTTAAACAACAAGCCCTGGCCGTGTCCACGGACCCCGAACACCGGTTTGAATTGGCCCTCCACCTGGGAGAACTGAAGATCTCGTACCAGTTGGCGCAAGAGGCGCAGTCGGAACAGAAGTGGAAGCAGTTGGCCGACTTGGCCATGTCAAAATGCCAGTTCGCGCTGGCCCAGGAGTGTCTCCACCACGCGCAAGACTACGGGGGACTCCTGCTGCTGGCCACTTCGGCCGGCAACGCGGCCATGGTCGAGAAACTGGGGTCGACGGCGGAGCAAAGCGGGAAGAATAACGTGGCGTTCATGGCGAACTTCCTGTGCGGAAAGTTAGTAGGCTGGTTTGGGTTTAGCCAGAGGGTGACGGCGAGGACGATTTGGATGTGATTTGGGTGTTTTTTGGTTTGGTAGCTTGGAGAAGAGCCTGGAGGTGCTGATCGCGACAGGAAGACTGCCGGAAGCGGCGTTCTTCGCTCGCACGTACCTGCCGAGCCAGATTTCCAGGTAAGAGACGCGGAGGGTGATGCGGTCACTCGTGTCGGTGAAGTAAGTCCGAGTTTGATAATACAACGAAACCTCGTTAACATAAACTTCCATAAGAGAAACTTCTATTAGAGAAAACTCCATAAGAAACACGTAACATAAAAACTTTAATAGAAACTTTTATATAAACTTTAATAGAAACTTTTATAGAAACTTCTATAAGAAACTTCTAAGATATGAACTTTTATAAGAACCTTCTAAGAAACTTCTAAGATATGAACTTTTATAAGAAACTTCTATAAGAAACTTTTATAGAAACTTTTATAGAAACTGCTATAAGAAACTTTTATAGAAACTTTCTTAGAAACTTCTATAAGAAACTTTCTTAGAAACCTGTATGAGAAACTTCTAAGACATAAACTTTTTTTAGAAACTTTCTTAGAAACTTGCATAAGAAACTTCTAAGATATAAACTTTTATAGAAACTTTTATAAGAAACTTCCAAGATATAAACTTTTATAGAAACTTCTAAGAAATGAACTTTTATAGAAACTTTTATAAGAAACTTCTAAGATATAAGCTTTTATAGAAACTTCTAAGAAATGAACTTTTATAGGAACTTCTAAGAAATGAACTTTCATAGAAACTTCTATAAGAAACTTTCTTAGAAACCTGTATAAGAAACTTCGAAGAATAAAATTTTATAGAAACTTTCTTAGAAACTTTCTTAGAAACTTGTATAAGAAACTTCTAAGATATAAACTTTAATATAAACTTTTATAGAAACTTCTATAAGAAACTTCTAAGATATAAACTGTTGTAGCACTTTCATAGAAACTTCAATAAGAAACTTCTAAGTTATAAACTTTTATAGAAACTTTTATAAGAAACTTCTAAGATATAAACTTTTATTGAAACTTTTATAGAAACTTCGAAAAGAAACTTCTAAGATATGAACTTTTATAGAAACTTCCCTAAGAATCTTCTGTTATATAAACTTCGTGAACTTCATATAAACTGAAAGTTTTTTCCTCATTTCCCTTGGACTTTCAGTTATAAAATTTCGACTGTAATACCCAATTCTAAATTACAGGGTTGTCCAACTTTGGAAAGCATCTCTGGCCAAATCCAACAAGAAAGCTGCCGATTCGTTGGCCGACCCAACCCAATACGAAAACCTGTTTCCAGGACTTCAGGACAGCTTTAAAGCGGAACAGTTTTTAGCGAAACGCCGAAGTGCCGGTCTACCGGATGCCAGTAGCTATGCCACAAGTCCTGTAAGTTACATAATAACATTTTAAATCCAAAACAACACATTTGGAACCTCCTATTGGTCCGTTTCAGGGTAACCAAGACAGGGACCCGATCACGGAAGCGAAACAAGCGGAAGCTAGCGGAACCTTCTCGTACATTCCACTGGGAGCTTTAAGGGCCGATGATGAAGAGGTAACGCAACAAAATGGCTACCCACATGGAAATACAGAATAAGATCTTATAATACTTTATCTTAACCCGAAATGGGGTTTAATTGCAATTAAGTTATTAAAGTTTCTTACAACTTACTAGAGCTTCTTAAAACTTCCTAGAGCTTCTTAAAACTTACTAGAGCTTAAAACTTACTAAAGCTTCTTAAAACTTACTATAGAGCTTAAAACTTACTAGAGCTTCTTAAAACTTACTATAGAGCTTAAAACTTACTAGAGCTTCTTAAAACTTACTAGAGCTTCTTATAACTTACTAGAGCTCCTTAAAACTTACTAGAGCTTAAAACTTACCAGAGCTTAAAACTTACTAAAGCTTCTTATAACTTACTAGAGCTCCTTAAAACTTACTAGAGCTCCTTAAACTTACTAGAGCTTAAAACTTACTAGAGCTTCTTATAACTTACTAAAGCTCCTTAAAACTTACTAGAGCTTAAAACTTACTAAAGCTTCTTAAAACTTACTAGAGCTCCTTAAAACTTACTAGAGCTTCTTAAAACTTACTAGAGCTCCTTAAAACTTACTAGAGCTTAAAACTTACTAGAGCTTCTTATAACTTACTAAAGCTCCTTAAAACTTACTAGAGCTTAAAACTTACTAAAGCTTCTTATAACTTACTAGAGCTCCTTAAAACTTACTAGAGCTTAAAACTTACTAAAGCTTCTTATAACTTACTAGAGCTCCTTAAAACTTACTAGAGCTTCTTAAAACTTACTAGAGCTTAAAACTTACTAGAGCTTCTTATAACTTACTAGAGCTCCTTAAAACTTACTAGAGCTTCTTAAAACTTACTAGAGCTTCTTAAAACTTACTAGAGCTCCTTAAAACTTACTAGAGCTTCTTAAAACTTACTATCTAGAGCTTCTTAAAACTTACTAGAGCTTAAAAATTGCTAGAGCTTCTTAAAACTTACTAGAGCTTCTTAAAACTTACTAGAGCTTCTTAAACTTACTAGAGTTTCTTAGAACTTGTTAAAGTTTCTTAAATTCTATTACAGTTTCTTAAAACCTATTCAAGTTTCTTATAAACTTTACTTACAAACTTTTCTTATTAAACTTTTGTTATTAAACTTTCCTACAAACTTTTGTTATTAAACTTTCTTACAAACTTTTGTTATTAAACTTTCTTATAAACTTTCTTATTAAACTTTCTTATAAACTATTCTCATTAAACTTTCTTATAAACTTTTCGTATTAAACTTTCTTATAAACTGTTCTCATTAAACTTTCTTATAAACTGTTCTCATTAAACTTTATTTAAACTTCTCTTATTAAACTTATGAACTTTTCTTATTAAACTTATAAACTTTTCTCATTAAAGTTCCTTATAAACTTTTCTTATTAAACTTTTCTCATTAAACTTTCTTATAAACTTCTCTTATTAAACTTTTCCTGTAAGATCTTGTCGTAGATTTTAATGTGGGGAAGTGAAGTACCTACTGTATATTATCAAATACTAATTTCCTAATCCCAACGTTTTAAATTATATAACAAGACTGGAAATGCTTCCGGATACGAATCCGCAGACGAGAAGGACGTGGACGCGGACGTCAAAGTAACCGCGGAGGAAGAAGCGAAAGCTTCTACGTCCGCCCCTGTTCCTCTTGATCCTGAAGATGTTGACCCACAAGAAGATGCGATTGACAGCGAATTGGAATTCGATTTGGAAAACGTAAAACTGGATGAAAATATAGACCCCGCGGTAAGATAACGGACCGGTTATTCGGACCGCATTGCTATATCCTCGCGGACCGACCTGTAATTTGTTTGTGGGTTAGATTTCCCAGTAAAGTACACCCATTACATGACACTGACAAGATGTTTTTGAAAGTTTATCTGTCAGAAAACAATAAGAAAACGGTTTTTGGTGATTAGGCTTAATGTCTCAGCAGACGATTTTTTGCACTAATTTTATTTTTGGCACGAATGGCGTTCCATACTGCATAAACCAATGATTAATGTGGACAGGGTTGACCATACTGTGTATAAGAAAGTGTTGTAGGCGGAGTTAGCCTCGCAAACAGTTCCCATTTCCAGAATTTAATTTATTTTTCAACCTGTTCCCCATATTTAAACTTTTGTCCCACTTTTGTCGCGCTATTTCTCCATTTTGGGTGCCAACTGAAGATGCTCGATTGAATATCGCAATTTGTGAAGTTTTTTAAAATCTGATTCTTCAGAAAACAATAGGAAAACGTTTTTGGTGATTAGGCTTAATGTCTCAGCAGACGATTTTTTGCACTAATTTTATTTATGGCACGAATGGAGAAACATACTGCATAAACCAATGATTAATGTGGACAGGCTTGACCAAACTCTGAATAAGAAAGTGTTGTAGGCGGAGTTAGCCT
>JAVBJR010001143.1:0-2599 GCA_031546965.1 Dysgonomonas sp. | reverse complement strand
AAATGTGATAAATAAGATTTTTGACTTAAAGATGAAAAGAAAAAGAAAGGAAAAAACAATAGCAATATTGGACAAAGTTTAGTTACATTTCTGAGTTTTTCCAAAGGTATCTCTAAACATCTACTTCGATCGCAGACTTCACTTGGGACAGGAAGTCCCAGTCGTTCAGTGTTAGTACAAATTGGTAGAGAACAGTTATTAAGAGATACATTGTTAAATGTACCTAGGGCACAGGTACGAGTGCTGTCACATAGCCCAAGAGACCCAATGCAAAACAGTACTATTGCAGTTAGTAGGAACATTTTGTAAGTTGTATATTCTGCACACAGTGTGTACATAATCAAGCACTTGATGAGTTAGTATATGCATAACCAGTCAAAGGTTGCTTCAATTGCTAGTCGCTTGACACGTGACAATGTAAATAAACATGTGTATAGCAAGGCCACACACATAAGCTACCGGGTTTCCACATGAAAATTTTAGCATGAATTATTATTGCATTTCTCCTAATAAAACTTGTGTTAATGCCCGAGTAAAATGATTATTTACAACAGGATTATTGTGGTTTGGAAGTTCAGGGTCATATTTAATAAAAAATTCCTGGGTCTCCTTTTTAGCTGAGTAATATATGCCACAGCTGCAAATGGGCCATTTGGAGCAACCTTGTGTGTCAACATATTTTATCAAATGCTGCTTGCTGGCAATATATTTCATATATGTGAATACACGTGAGCGAAGTGGAGCGTACTTTAAAGCCAATATTTTCGCGTGAACCCAAGCATGTGACCTTGCACTGAGGCTTTATTTTCGCGGTAATGACATTAATTTTCCATCCTTTGAAATAGAGCAAGTACATTTCTTAATTTTTACAGTGTTTTTTATTTTTGCGGAAAATTGCTTGTGCGCGAATATAGCAAAAATAAAACTACCATGAAAATTACCAAGTGCTTTTAGAAATGCAAAGCTGTTGTATTGCCAATGAAATGACAGCATGCTGACAATGTCACATATTGGTCAGTTATTCAGAGGTTATTAAAAATATTTTACGAGGTACTAAAAATGCACTTCAAAAAATTATGATAATTATGTTGCAAGTTGATTTGGGATGTATGTGCATGGAACAATTAATGCATGCTTGTTTCTCTTATTTGTTCCTTTTTTACAATCAGACGGCCCTTATTTTTGAAATGCGCCTCGTATTTGTATGCAATGCACTAATTATTTTGCACTTGCCGTAAATACTCCATTAAACACCGTGCCTCCAATATGTAACAACTCACTGATTATATTGTTTCCAAAACACATGTTCAGCTAGTATAATGCATTTTCAACACTTGACTCATCCAATAATTATGGTTTGCAAATTTTTGATAATTGATTAATAAGAGTGGTATTGATTAATGACAAATACAGTGAAACTTGTGTACGTTGATCACTCGCTGTAACAAAAAATCCAGTCAACGTTTACAGGTGATTAACATATTTCAACTGAATATATGGAACTGTATATATGTTGAAGTATTTCGAATACAAGTCACTTGTACATCAACCATTTTACAAATTCCCAAAAAGATTAATAGCAGTCATATGTAAGCTGTTGCCAATCAACTGGATTATTTTTCAGGAACATCTTTATGATTTCTTCATTCTTTCTGCAATTTCCATCAACTGGATTCAAGACAAGAACGCGTGCTGATTAAACCAAATTCAATAGGCATTATAATATGATTACGATAATACATTGAAGATAATTACAATTTTAATACACAAGTGCAGTTTTTATTACCTGGTGTCTCTCCATTAGAAGGTGTAGGGCTAATTCTGCATCTAGTGCTAGCACGAGGTCCCCCAGGCACGAATAGTGTAAAACAATTTACCCATGTTTCGTTTCCTTGAGTATTTTCCAGAAATTTTAACTTCCCATTTGACAAACCTGGGGAAAAAATGCTGCAATAAACATTCGTCAAATAACTGTATTCGAAAGAAAGTTCATCTTACGCGATGGAGAGTTGAATTGAAATACGTAGTTTGTGTAATTCGAACACCTAAAATGAATAGAAACTAATTTAAACAGCCTGCTTGCAATTAATACATACACACACGTGGTGCCTAATGAGAATATGATTACCCAGCACCAGATCCAGCTGAACCACGTTCTATATAATTCAATGTTCCATCTGCGTTTTCAGAAACTTCAATGCGAACAGTATATGGGCAAAATCCAGTATATAACTTTTTCCCGATGTTCCAAGTATAAGCTCTGAATGTTACCACCTGTAAGAAATGTGAGAAATAATATTTTTGACTTAAAGAAAAAAATGCATTTAAAAAGCAATAGCAACATTAGCCAAAGCTGATTTACATTTCTGAGTTGTTCCAAAGAGATCTCTAAACATCTACTTTGATTGCAGACTTCATTTGGGACAGGAAGTCCCAGTAGTGCAGCATCAGTGCAACTTGGTAAAGAACAGTTATTAAGAGTTACATTGTTGAATGTACCTCTGGCACAGGTACGGGTACTCTGACAGAGCCCAAGAGACCCAATGCAAAACAGTATTATTAGGAACATTTTTGTAACTGTTCTGCACACATACTGAAG
>JAVBJR010000405.1:0-2666 GCA_031546965.1 Dysgonomonas sp. | reverse complement strand
GCATGCATGCAGATCACAGGCATGCAGCATGCATGAAACATGACTGCGCAGTGCAGAATACAGCCTTATTATATGCCACATATCTGCAGTATATCTGCTGCATGCCCGAAAGTGGAACCTCCACAGCTTTAGCTGCATGTCCGTGGCAGACTTAAAAATTTCTGTAAGGGTAAGAAGCAGGTGGTCCCTTAATGCGAGTGGTCCTTAAGACAGGTTGCACCGTACATGTGATAGATTATTCCCAGAGCAGTCTTCCTATTGCATGGTGTATACATAAGTACGAATATTATTGTAGTAGTACAGTTTTATTCCAGCAGGTGGAGCAGCTAGCTAGGTTTCAAATGCTGTTTTCTCTGTCAATGTGAGATATATAGTCTGTCTATAAAGGGTGAATCTTCATACCTTTGCACGGTTGATATATTGTGAATTGAACTTAAATATAAAAAATGCAATCATGAAAACATGATGTACTCGTTGGGGGGTCATCGATCTGTTCATGTGCACAGTTTTTCGAACGTCCATGTCGCCTCTGTTTCATCGGATTTTATAATTGCACCTGTTTGCATGCAGATTTGGTACCAGCCGTTCTTTTGCTAAAATTTGAGAAATTTTTACGAAAAACTTTAAGTCGCCGAGGGACCGCTACCGCTACTTTTGCGTTGCATGCGGTAGCGGTAGTGGTAACGCTAGCAAATCTAAAAGTAGCGGTAGCGGTCCCGCGGCGTCGTACGTCGATAACGGTTTTCGTAAAACTTTCTCGAATTTTAGCAAAAGAACGGCTGAAGATATCAATTCGCCGTTTGGTATGGCCACTCAAATAAGGTAAATGAATTTTATTAACCTGTTTTAAAGTAATTTTGTCCGTTCAAACGAAAACGATTGAAAGGTTTTGTCGAATCCGACAGTTTTGTCCAGAACTTTTCAACGGATCATCCAAAATTCAAGCCAATGATTTCGAACCGTGCAGAATTAAATGTTCTATTTTTGTGTGTCAAGTTTAATTTTTTAATTGCGTTTTCCAGGGCGAAAAGTCTGGACGGACGCATTGCTGAACCTGAAAATCGCCCGATTTCAAAATTACTTCCAGCCTCAATCGTACAACGAAAATCCAAGGGAAATTATACAAAAACGGTAAGGGATTCACTTTATTTAATCGTATACATTTCGTTAATTTTACATGTACAAGAAATTTACTATTGATTTTCTTCTTGAACCAGCTTTTCCAGTTTGGTCCCGCCCACAATCCAAAATGGCGTCTCGATGCTGATTTCAAATCTATTTTGCCAAAAGGTTCAGAGTAGCCAAAGCAACATTTATTGAATGCACACAGCATTCCCTCCTTTAAAAATGGTGGAGTAACGTTTTAAATTACATTGAAAGCACTGTAAAAGGTGAAATTCGTTATCACCATAGCATTCCTTGCTCTTTGTACACTATTCTGTATAGGTAATGACGCTATATTTCTCCGTGTCATGTATGTAGAATATAATTTTTTGTGGAAGTTAGAAATGATATATGAATCACCCTGAATATGACTTTGCTGTTACTGTAGCTTTTGGCAATGGCCCTTTGCTCTCACCTTGAAATCTCGTCATGATACAGGGTGGGGCAGAATAACGGGCGATTTTCAATTGACTGAAGAAAAAAAAAGCATACCGTATTTCCCATATTTATTGTCACCACATTAAAGTACATGAAAAAGCATTCAAGAAAACCAATTTCTTATCATGTAATTATTGGAAACTACATCCGAAAGATGATGTCCATTTTTAAACAAGCATTTTTCAATACGCGCAGCATTTCCAGTGGGATTTGTTCCGTTTCATCTAGTATCCGTTGTTTGAGGGCCTTGATGCTTCTTGGAGATCCTTCTGGCAAACTCTACTTTTCAAATAATCCCAAAGGAAGAAGTCACAAGCTGTGAGGTCCGGCGAACAGCTGGACCTCACAATGGTACAATTGGTACAATAAAACCAATTGTTTATGTACGTGGGCTATCCGGAAAGTATTAGCCGTTTTTTATTTAAAAATACAGATCTATTGTAATGGCAAATGTTAATTAACAAAACGTTTAACATGCATTTCATACTATTTTTAAAAATAATACCGCATTTTTAAAGTGTTTCTTGGCTCTAGGAAAAATTACTGATATACCTATAGGTCTTAACATGTTGCCGCCAGCATATTAAGCATGTGTATTGCAAATTTGACCTTGTTTGAACTGCCAAACTTTTGTCAAATGACATATAGGTCACTTAACAGATGTGAAAGAGCAATTTACAGTGCAGGGAACACATTTTTATTATCTTCAGGAATTGATTTATGGGATGACAAAGCAATACTTTGCAAAATGCAGGAGTCACGCCTGCTATAAAATCAATACACTGGTGGCACCTGTTACCCAATGTTTTTTGGACATTATTTTTCTTGTGGCGAAGAAAAAATTTCACATAATTTTAAACAGTATTTTAATATGCATGTTAAACGTTCTCTTATTGAAGATTTGATATTATACAACAGCTTCAGGTTTTAAAATAAAAAGCGGCTCATACTTTCCGGATAGCCTGTATGTATACTGAAAGTGGGACACTTTACAACTTTATACTATAGGTATGTATGGTGACATTTCATTCTGACCACCTGAGACTCTTTGTCACAGCTTCACG
>JAVBJR010000311.1:0-3017 GCA_031546965.1 Dysgonomonas sp. | reverse complement strand
CGGGAGCGGAATTGAGGTCCCCGGTCGGATATGATGTGGTCTGGCAGTCCATGTAGCCTGAAGATCTGGGCGATGAACAGATCTGCCAGTTGGCCAGCATTGATGGTCTCCATACAGGGTATTAAATGTGACATCTTGGTGATGCGATCCACCACCACCAGTATGGAATCAAACCCTTGAGATATGGGTAACTTAACTATGAAATCTGTAGTTAAGGATCCCCATGGTCTTTGTGGCATTTCTAAGGGTTGTAGAAGGCCCATTGTTTTATGGTGAGGGTCCTTGTTGCGCTGACAAGTGTCACAGCTCTGTACATAGTCGCGGATGTGCTCCCGCATGCCTGGCCACCAAAAGTCACGTTCTATCAGTTCTGTTGTTCTGGTTATGCCACCATGACCAGCAACTGGGGAGTCGTGACGATCATGTAGATTTTTCAGACGTTCCTTATGGCAAGTTCCCCGCTTCTTAGATCTTGTCTTACTCGTCTCGTAACTAAATGTTGGCAAATGACTGGTTCTTGAATGATGAAGTGTTCCTGACTAATGATTGGATCCAGGGTGACTGTGTCTCCATCCTGATTTTCCAGATCGGGACGTCGGCTAAGTGCATCAGATTGATTGTTGCAGTCTCCAGGCTGGTACAATATGACATATTCATATTCTGACAGGATCAAGGACCAACGCACATGTCGTTGGGAAAGTTGACGACGTTCTCGGAAAAAGGTTAAGTTACGATGATCAGATAGGATAGTAACAGGAGGGACTGATCCCAGCAGAAGGTGACGCCAGGTCCTTAGGGCATCGATAATAGCCAACAGTTCCTTGTCATGGATTGAATAATTTTGCTCAGCTGAGAGTAATTTGCGGGAGTGGTATGCCACTGGATGTCTCTTGTTCCCATGGGACTGTGAGAGGCCCGCACCGATGGCGAAATTGGAAGCATCGGGTTCGATGAAGAAAGGCTTTGTGGGGTCCACATGTCGTAATACGGGAGCCTTAGTTAAGGCTTGCTTCAATTCCTGAAGCGTAGCTTCCTTTTGCCTTGACCATATGAATTTGCATTTAGGTGACGTGAGGTCAGTTAGTGGTTTTGCAAGTCGAGAATCACTATCCACAAAAGTCCGCAAGTAATTAGGCAGTCCTAGGAAGCGTTGCAACTCTTTACGTGTCCTGGGTCTTGGCCAGTCAACCACTGCCGATGTCTTGTTTGCAACCATCTAGCTGAACTAAATTTGTTATTTAGTGCAGGGCTGAGATCGAATTTTTCTAGCAGAACTGACACTGTGTATTCCTCTACAAGCTGTACATTACGAAAAAGGAAATATTAATGTTATTTAATATAGCAGAACACAGCATTTGCACATCACCACTAAGAGCTTGCAAGACTTCTTTTGGAAAAGATTGTGATACTGATTTTCCCGTTTTCATATTGGCTGAGAAGGATGCCATTTCTTTCGTGCTGAATACCTTGTCCAGTGTGTATGCCAATAATTTCTAATCGTTTTTCTGCTTTTATTATGCAAATATTGTAGTCTCTCTTATTTATTAAGATGCTTCCAGGCATAAGGTCCATCTATAAATCAGGAATACATGCCTTTATATACGTGGATATTAATGTGTAGGTATAATTTGGTTGGCATATCTGCTTGGTCCATGGACCAACAATTTCGAATATGATACCTTGCAAGGCATCACATTCAGAGTTCTTCTGTAAAAAGAGCATAAAGATTGAATGATTTTATAATTACCAATTAACCAAAATCTCACCACAGTGTTCATGATGTGATGTTTCATCATGCCCGCTATGCCCCTGAGAAATAGAACATTCCTTGGTGAGACTATAAAGTGCATAAACTTCATTAATATTACATAAATTTTGATCCTTTGCAACCTGTAACTGGTGCTCCAAGTTTTCTACTTTTTTATTAGTGACAGCGTTGAATGTCGGGGAAGTCCCACAAATTATACTTATTGCTAAAAAACTTACTTTCTAGACTCAGTTACTTATACAGTCAACCAATGCAGCATCATTTGCTGCCTTTAAAAATGATTTCGGTTTGCAACTCTTCCATTAGCAGAATTTCTCCGCAAACAGTGCACTTTCTGCAAAGCCCACGTTAACATCGGCGGTATCATTTAAGATATTAAAAATATGTCGCAAAGCTGCTACAGAACATTCCTGTACTTGGGATTCTGGTGTTGATAGGATCTCGAGTGAAGATTTGTAGTTCAACTTGCATTTGGACATTGCTGTCATTTGTTTTTCCTTCTTTATAGTTTGTTTTACAGAAAGGGCAGAAGGACCTTTTTAATCCATACATCTTCTCTTCAATCGAGTTCGTTGTGATGCATTTGTGCATCACTTTCATCAACATACTGTTTGCCTCTTCCTCTAAAAACTGTAGATCGGCTGAAATAATGGCACCATTAATACCGTTAAGTTCTATAAAATTTTCAGCTTAATTAAATCTATAATATATTTTCAAAACATAAACTTTTAAACGCTAAATATTTAAATAGTATTGCTTATTGCAGCCATGCTAGCAGCACATGTCTTATTAGGCCTGAGAAGGGCATAAACAATGTTAAGATATTTCGGCCGCTAATAGGGGAGTGCGCTTGTTGAAATTTATTTCAAAGCTCGAGGCATGTTGGTTACAAAACGGCATTCCTACATTTTCCCATTTATGAAGGCTGCTGCAGGCTGGCAATCACTAACTGTACCATGCATGCTACAGTGACTGCAGAAGGATGTAAATGGAGCCTTTACAGCTTTCTGCAGCCTTCTATAGCAGTCATGTCATATGCCCTCCATACGTATGCCATTACAATGCATGCAATCCACATGGTTGCTAAGCGCATGCAGCAAATGACTGGCAGCCTGCAGCAATGACTGCAGGAAGCCGTATATGGAACCCTCGCAGTCTTACGCAACCTCACCTTACAAAAATTTTAAAGCTGCTGCAGGTCTGCAGTTAAAGCTGCTACGGTTCCACTTACAGCCTTTGTTCATCCATG
>JAVBJR010000881.1:0-3344 GCA_031546965.1 Dysgonomonas sp. | reverse complement strand
CTGACACGGTTGCGAAATTGGACTTTCATCTTCCCTGCTATTGGGTAGATCAGTACTACTGGCCACGCCTGTCCCTTTACAAGTCCATGATTGGTTGGAAGTGACATTAATTGCCAATCAAAACACTGCTCCGCAATGTGCTCCGCTCAAAATGGAACCGTGTCAGTTCTCCTTTAAATACCACATGCTGCATGACTATTTCAGAAACCCCCCCCCTCCCCCTGCTAAAAGTCAGCTGACCAAAAAATATTTATTCAACACTGAAATCAGGAGTACGCCAGTTTTACCAATCTGCAATTACAATGGCTTCATTTTTGCCGCAGATATCAGTATTTAAAGGCAGCTGGTCATCCTGTTCACTACCACTCTCGGATTCATTGTTTAAATTGCCAAATATTGAACAGATTGCGCAGCAAATTTTTGACACAGTATAAGCGGTACTTGTTGCAAATACGAGATTTAAGTTATTTTTTGACAGTCTGACAATAATAATCAAATGGCAGGATAACAAAGCTGGAAGCAGGCTGGATAATTCTGAGAGCTAACGTCAAACTTTGTCTTTAAATTTATCTACAGTTTCTATTATGTTCATTTTCTCATGCTATGTATTCAGCTGAATACTTGATGAATACCCCCTCCCCCATGCTGAATAAAGCTGACTTTTTCTTAAACCCCCCCCCTCCCCCATCAGACAGTCTGCTGATTTGCGCATGCCGCCTTATGCACGCATGCACGGTAGTGGCCATAAGTTTAAGACCAAGGCATAAATCGTCCAATTTATCTAAATTGACCAAAAGTCATTTTAGTGTACCGAAACTTGCATACTACGTGTATAAATGTGTACTTATATTTGTCCTTGGCCACATTTTATTGGGATCAGTGCAATTTAATAGCGAGTAGGAGTATTTTTTAGCCTCGCCAAAAACACATTCGCCAATGGTCAAGCTTGCGGCACGCAGTGTTAGGGTGTGGGATTGCTTTTTAGGACATTGAATTGGCCCTATTCATTCAATTAATGGCACAATATACAAGTTTCATTATAAATCAACCCTGGAAGATGTTACATTGCCATAATGCAGCTTGAGGAAACACTGCTGTTACATTGGACGGTTACACAATTGACAGTGATCCAAGCCATTCAAGTAAGCTTGTTAAAGAGTGGTTTGCTCAGCAAAAGATTGTGATGATGAAGTGGTATTCTCAATCATATGATTTAAACCATATAGAGATGCTACCCATTACCGCTGGCACACAGGCTTCACTGGCAATACAGTGGCGGCGCAACAGCACTGCCAGAAGGACGCTGGCACAAAGTCCTGGCCCCAATAATCTGATATACTGTGTGATTCATGACAGTCCGACCTCCCCACCCCCCTTTTATTTTCGACAGATTTGGATAAATATTGTTGGATTTTTTATGTGTACAGTATTTCCTAGAATAATAGCCTCAGAGTATTAACCATGCCTCAAATATAAGCCGGGTTCGAACATGGTGTGTAAAAATATAGGCCTGTCCCGAAAATAAGCCGGGTAAATTTACATGTTAAAATACAACTTGAGTATAAAGGAGTGCATTGGAGTTCAGTATATAGGGTATTTCATAGAATACTCGCTCTAAAGTTGCCCCATGGAAGTCGCACTTTCCACAATTTGAAAATGGAAGCCTGCATCAAACGCAGGGTGCAGCAGAAAGATAGACCCCATTTGGGAAAATTATAGCTAGGGGTAGACAGACATCATGCCGTTTTTAATACACGTCATGGCTTGGACGGGAGAGCATCACACTTTTGTTGTTTAGGAGTTTTTATCAGGAACATACGGGATCACACCGATCGAGCGCGAAGCAAATGTGACAGCGCTTCGTTATCAGCGAACCACCAATTTAACGAACTCAACAACAAAGGTTTCGAATAATGCTCATTTGGGATGCCATGTAGTTGTATCCTTCATTCACAGTGAAATGTGGTCACTGGTTTTAAAGTCAATATTAACACCGCGTAGCTTGATGCTCACAGTAATTCCAGAAATAAGTTGAAATTGATCTGATGAGACATATGATAGCAAATAATAAATATGTAAAGTGATGTTGTCCCCAAAGTTTAGAATGATCACAAACTTGTCCAAAAAGTTTAGAATAATGGTCTGAATTTGAACCAGGATTTTTGACATGATCAAATCGAGGAAACCTGATTTGGATACAGTGTATGCAGTATGTATGACTCGTACAGTAGGCCAGTCATATCTCAAAAATGACAGCAGAAGCATAAACCCTGACAAGGAGCTGAGTAGTCCAATAAAAGCTGCAATATGTGTTCTGCATGATGCTGGTAATCTTACATCCTATGCAATTTAACTCCAGTTATGTGTAGCCCATCCTGTGTCTGTGAAGTGATACATCAATCCTGGGAAAATCGCAGCACTGTTGTTAAGCCAAGAACAGGCAGGTCCTGGCATTTAATGCACACAGCGTGATTTTTGCTGCGCTGAACGTTTACCTACTGTGATGAAGAGGTCGATATCCAAGCCTTCAACATGGTATTGTCTGAGGAGAATGGGGTTCAACTCTGCATAGTCAAAGAAACTATATATCTCATGACCATACAAGTTACAGCAAGCACTATAGTCTACAAGGTATAAGGCACTTGCAAAGGCAGATTGAGAAATGTGCTAAGCGCATCAGTGTTTAACATTGATGAAACCAGTGGACAGCATTTGGAGGCAGTAAAATGAAGCAAATCTCCTTGATTAGATTGCAAGAACTTTGAAATTTCCTCAAAAAGTGGTAGTCCAGAGCCGTGTTTCCCATAGGGTTATTTGTGTACCTTGTGTGAATGCAGCGACATATGTGAACATCTTTGAGTAATTCTAAATCCCAAACAATCGAAATGCAGTTTGGAGATGAACTCTAAAGGATTCGGAAAGACCTTGCTTGTCATACTGCAAAAGTTACCAAAGTGATTGATGTAATAACATCAATTATTAGGTATAGGGCTTTTGCACGAGAACGGCGGTGGCCATTAAGTTACCAAAAACGTTCGAATTTACATAGGCAACACGCATTTTTGCAGCATTCCAATGGCAAAATAGCGTTTAAGACCGACAAACTAACCGATTTTGTGGTCAAAAGCTTTCCTGCATTGTTAACCACACTTGGTGTAAATATGGGTTAAATCCATACTGTATTTCTTTCGAAATCGCAAAACTTCGGATGAAATCGTCTGCTTGAGACGAGAATAATCTGTTGGAACGTACCAGACGTGACTACCCTATCATAAATTAGAACGGAACTATATACAACGGAAATACTGCCTGCGATGATCGGGTAGTCGCGTCTGGAACATTCG
>JAVBJR010000328.1:0-6772 GCA_031546965.1 Dysgonomonas sp. | reverse complement strand
CCGAATCCATTTCCGATGCGCGAAACTAAAGTTACACGCAAAGTTGCACCACTCGGTTACGATCGAAAACCGTTGGCGATCGCCGGGACCGCTACCGCCACCCTATCGATCGCGGGAGCGGTCCGTATGCACGCTGACGGGTAGCGGTAGCGGACCCGCGCTATCGCCAACGGTTTTCGATCGTAACCGAGTGGTGCAACTTTGCGTGTAACTTTAGTTTCGCGCATCGGAAATGGATTCGGTTTCTTCTACTGTATCGGTAACAAAATATATTATTTTTCTGTGTCGGCTTTTGATTTTTAGCGTCGATAATTACGCCATTTCAGCGTGCATTTGAGTGGATGGCGTGCATCGTTGCAAAGAAAATCGCCAACTTTCAGGATTTTTTGAAGCTGCAACTTTTACCAAACAAGGTGGATAAAATATGCATAAAAAGGTAGGTTTTCGCTTTATTTAATGGCATTTATTTCGCTAATTTACGACGTTTTGCTTTTTTATTTCCGATTTTAAACGAAGAGTCGAAGATCAACTTTTTCCGTTTAGCCCCGCCCACTGCGATCACGTCATTTTGGCGTTTAGCCAATCGCAACAAGGTTATTATATACTCCCCACACGCCGACTGGCCTATCGCTACTCCTTGATCGCTACCACAGTTTATCTATTGGCTACCCCCCCTGACCAAAACCATCCAACCTGCTTGGAAAATTTCATCGGCGGGAACTGGAAGACTCTGGAAGAGCTTTTTGACAGTTGAAGACGGGCCTACCATCAGAAATGACGGCTCTTATGGTTCCTGCGAAGCCAAGTGCGAAGTCAAAATCTATTCTGGATGGAAATGCCGGTACGTACTCGTGGTTGCGCAGGGTGAGAAACGAGGGTGGCTACTCGACTGGAAAACCTGGAAAAGTCATGAAATTTCATTCTCAGTTTCGGTGGCCACCCTGTTATTGCGCGCAGTACATTCACGTGCAATACTCGATCACGTGTCTCGCGTGCAATAGCTGGCTTCAGCTCTATAATGTTGCGCGACTATCGATCTCATGCAAGAAAGTTGCATGAAAATGAGTTCGTTTTGTTGTGATCGCCGTTTTCAGGTTCGGATTACAAAAAATCAACATTTACATGTGCGATATGTTGTGGTTCAGCTGTTCGGTATCTGAAAAGTGGAGAATTTAAAAGGCAAGTTGTGTAATTGAAAAATCAAGCTGCATTTTTCATATATATATATATAATATATGCTAATTTTTGTACGTATTCTAGATTGATTAATAAAACGCCATCTTTGGGAAACTACGTCGTTCCGGATTCCATAAAAATATTCGAGAATTTATTTTCTGTCGAATGTTTCTTAAATAAAAACGAGGCACAGAAAATATTCTGTATTGTGATGTATATATATGTGATATATATTATACCTATGTATGTTATACATGCATATGCGGTAATTGAAATGTTTCAAATATGTATTTTGCAGGCAAAATCTGTCGTACCTTGAGTTAACTCAAAAGCTTACAAAAAGCACTGTCCACAATATAAAAGATGAAATGTGCAACTTCTTGAATCATGTGACACAGTGTTTATTTAGGTAAATTGATATAATTAAATTCACATTTGCACGCACGTATCAGTCTAATATTATTGTGTTCCCTATAGTGCATTTAATTAAACCGATTTATATTTTTTATTCTTCTGATAAATATTGTTATTTCTATATCACACGTACATTGTGTTTGATAGATGCACAATAACCGAACCTGGGAAAGTGTCCAACATTGAAGACATTATTTTCAATCTTGGGAAACTACGTCACACTGGATGTTTCAGTAATCTCAAGAATGATGATTTAATCTGGAATTCTTTTGATGTGTATATGATTAGGGTAAGAAATAAATTTAGGGTGCTTTATAATTAACCTCGATTTTGAAACCGTAAACTTTAAAATGTTTATGAAGGGTCATCTTACGTATGTGTATCACCATTTTCTGCATTTATCTCTTGACGTTCGGTGGACATACTTGGTAGCTGCACACCTGCATGACATGGCAAATACAAGTAATTGAATTACAGTAAATGGAATCAATACTGTAAAGTTCGCAAGTGCTAATCTTGATGGTGTTTGTTGTTTTTGTTAACAGGCAATGGAATTTCCCAATATCCTATCGATTACGACAATATCCCAACAAACTCTTTCACTCAATGTTTGCGTGACGTTGTCCTGGATTTAGTTGCACTATCAATAACACATTTTAACAAGGTTAGATCACTCGATATTGATTGCATATATACTGATTATGTTCTTTGTTTTCTCAATAAGTTGTTTTTCAATTCAGATAAAAATTCACGAATACTTTCACAAGTCGCCGTTCCCGTGCAACTGTGTTAGGGAACTGTGGGTAATGGTCATCAGGTTAACTGATTTCCGTGAGGAGATTGGGTTAAGTGATGTGTGTTACATGTATAATGAAAAGACAATATGACTATTCGGTTTTCAATTTAATTTTAATTTTGGAATTTAATGTTTCAGTCATTTTGGGTGAATCTGCGACGGTTGGTCTTTGATTTGATTTTGAAGGAAGACACTTTGCCATCCTCTTTTCCCAATTCTGGTTGGTGATTTATGTTAATACTACAGTGAATTGGTAAATTGTAGATTTTGCTGAAATTGTTGCGGAATTTCCAGATTTGGCAGGCACTGCCGCAATCACTCTTCCATCCAATCCTACTGGTTTCTGTTGGTGGCTTTTGTTTCATCTGTCTAAACTGTACCATATTGATATTGATGGAAACTATTTCGAAGATATCACGGTAATAACTGTTCAATAATGACTAGGTACATTACAATTTCGACGTTGGTTAATTGAAATAAGATTACTTTTTTGTAGTTTTATTCATTGTTATTTTTATTTATCCTTGTACAATGTTTTATATATTACTTAAAAATTATATTACTAGTATATATTTTGCTTATTTGCAGACACAAGTGCGAAGTAATTACTCTGAACTGTGTAATCTGCTCAAGTTGTCACTCATTCAAGAGGTAAATGGTAAAATTAGTCGTTAAGATAATGTTAAAAATAAAAGATAAAGAAGATATTGTTAAGAAATTATAATTTTATATGTTTCTAATTAAAGGTTGGTGAATCATCTCTGCGTACTTACTTGCGGTGTTGTTCCATAATATGTGATTCTTGGGAACCATCCACCGATGTTGCTTACATTCTTTGGGATCACTTCTTCGAAAAGCTCGGTGAAACATTTATGATTCCTGGACGGATTGATAGTGTGGATTTAAAAAAGTACATTATTTTTATACCAATGTGGTGATTTTAAAATCTAATGTGTAATTGGTAATGCAGCAAATGCACTGGAGATTGGTTGGATACTGTAGTTTTACGAACAGATCCAAATTGGTTCTTTGATTACTCAACCGAGACAAGCTACCAAATATTTCTCGGCATTCTTGGTCCTCTGATTACTGCTTGCCATAAGTTTGGTGCGGAGCAAGAATGGAAGCAGCTGAAAGGCCGGTAATGCTGACAGACTTAATTCAGACTGTTCATTTGATTGGTTGAAGTGGATTATTAATGAAACATTATGTTGCTTTTGGACAGGATCTTGTCAAAGTTTCATCCGAAGAAGATGCGAGAGTTTAGTGTACTTGCGCTAAGCAATGCAATGGATCTGTTTCTCACACTGGCATATTTCGATAACTTGGAGGAAATGGTGTGTATGTCTACTGTCATAGATTTCCAGGATTTCCTGGAAAAGGAATAGAATTATGTGAATTTGTCATGGAGAAACATTGAAATTAGTAATTTTTTCACATGAACATTATGTCATACTTTATTTATATGCTAAGTTATATTAACTATAAAGGCTTGGAAGAGTTAAGGTGAGAATTTAGTGTAAAATGTTCATGGAAATCCTGGAATGCTATATTTTTAATGTGGTATAAACACCCTGAAAAATTAAAGCCACAATTTCTGTTGGATACAAATCTTGAAATTTATTAGACACAGGAAATGTTGGGTGTCATTGAGATGTTGGACTATGACACTGTGAATGCCGCGCATCGCAAGGTGCTCTGGACAGCTTTGTTCGTCTTGACTACAATTCGTGTTGAAAATTGTCTTGATATAACTTTGCCGGCTAGAAAATTGGCCGCTTATTGTGAGCAGCTGATAAAGTAATTGTAGCAATCTCTACCCGTTTCCACATGTTTGAAATTGAAATCATGTATGCAAAGTTATATTTTTATCTTGTAGTACTACTCCAAGTACTGCTCTATGTCGTTCAGACCCTGATTTCAAATCACTGATTGGCATTTATGTTGGTGGTACTCGGTTTGTCTTTGCAGACAGCGAGAACTTTGCTCTGAATGAACACTTATTACTTGGTTGTTATGAAATATATTTTCAGTGAAAACATGCGAACCACATTGTAATTTTTCCATTTTATTCAGTTCCAGAACTGAGTAAACTGCTATATGATGCCAACGTAAATGATTTGACCATGGGCATGCTGAAAAGAATTCTATGGAAGTTACAAACACTGAGCGAAGAATCATCAATCGCTTCCCAGAAATTGCAATTCCAATGTAATACATTTTTCATTTAACATCTTTGTTTATAAACGCAGCAATGTGATTTTTGTCAAGGTGTTGCCGATGTCTTGTGGACCACGTTTTTACCTGTTATTAAGGATGTTTCCGTGATGGCCTCAAGGCCATCGGATCACTATAACGATTTGGCTGACATCGCGTCCATCTTTGTGTCTCTCGTGAAAGATTTGTGAGTACCATCCCAAAGATATTAGCAAGAATATACCACTAATGATGTCTTGTTCTTTGATTTATATGATTGGTGTATATATAGACCACCAACATCGAGTTCAGTGACCAAAGAAAGTGTGGCGAGTCTATTCAACTATTTTTCGACGTGTAACGTGACATGCCTAGAGTAATATTTCCTCTTGCATTTTAGAAGTTAAACAATTGTACATTTTGTTTATTAGTTAAATTGCATTTAATATTGCGAAAGTTGTGCTATAAATTGCATCATATTCCCGGTTTGATTGTAATTATATAACACTTCTTCGCTAGTTTCTGCTATCAGTTCATCAGCAAGGTCTTGTCATGTGAAGATACACATACCCATGTGGCCAATGATGTCCCTGATTACCAAGAAAACATTATCCGAGTATGGATACTGTGTGCTATACAAATGAAGAATGATCTTGGAAGGTATTTCTCATGCAACTGAATTATATTTTCAAAAAATTGGTGGTTAATTAATTGGGATTGGAATTTGGTTACAATTTGTTACAGGATTGTTTTGAAATTTCCGGAAGTGTTGCACATATTTGAAGAAGCTGAAATAGGGGTGACAATCGGTGGTTCCTCCGATACATTGATCATCGAGTTCTTCAAGGCTCTCGGTGCACTGACGGCCAAGAAATCGGTTTGTTGGATGGGCTCTTGTGAATTTTTTCATTGCTACGTGCAACTTTAACAGTGAACTTGTTCCGTTTCAGGATTTTAGAGAGCTTATTGCCTTCAAAAAGAAGGTGAACACATACGTGGGTGAGATGTCTAAAATTGTTAGCAACGTTTTGGAAAACTGGACTTACACCGAGGAAATCAAAGCTTTTTATAATGTCGTGGGTCACTTTGTCAAATATTGTGCTGTTTGTGCTTACACAAAGGTGAGTTACAGTAGAATTAATTTGAAACTTCTGTGTTTTGCTATTTATTTTTATTTATATATTACGAATTAACAGGCCAAAAGCGGTTGCGAATTTAGCACGGTTATCACTACCATGATACTTCCACAAGTTATTTACGGTGATATTGAAAAAATGTCTGATTCTGTACTGGAAGCAATTCAGGATAGTTTGCATCTGGTAAAAAGTGGAGATGTTTGAAATGTATAGCAATGAAATGCTTATAGCAAATATTGTACCGTGATACTTTTGTAATTTTCAGTTTGTTTCTGGACTTGCTCAACTTGAAATCAGGAAAGATCCTTTTGTAGCGAGAACTCTGAGAGATGTTTTTATTTTTTATCTGCATCCACGGTTCTCAGTACAGGTCTGTATTCGTTTACTGATGTGAAAGTTTGAGATTAGAAAGTGCTACTACAGGGTGTCTACCACATAGAAAAGATAAAATTGCATTACTTTTCTAGAATTTCCATGACCATTTTACACAAAATTCCATGACCTTAATTCCTCCAAATCTTGATATGTATTAAATTCTTCAGCACATGAATTGTGATAAAATATTCAATTCAATAAAAACAAAAATTGAGAATTTTAAACGATGAAAGTTGGCGATATTTTAATTTTTACGTTACCAATTTCAATATTCAATGATTTTTCTAGGAACTCCATTACAGTAGACACCCTGTACTAAACTGGTAACTGGAACATTAAATAGTTTTTACTGAGAAGTCTTCAGGTCTTTAAATTCACTGAAAATATTGTTACTTGACATATAATGCTATTGTTTTGCATTTTCTAGCAAGGAATTTATAGACGCCCTTTGTTGATTCATCCACTAATTGTAAGTTCTCCATATTTACATATTTCTTAAGGCGGAATCACACGCGGAACGGCCGATTGCTGTCTAGGCGAGAGTATTTTCCATCTGTGAACATGATGTTTGTTAAATTGGCACCGTTGAAGCCCAGAAAACGTAATAAACACCACAAAATTAGACATAATAGATCGAAATACGTTCTTTTATATGAGCTTTAGTTCGTTTCTGTGCGTT
>JAVBJR010000280.1:0-10255 GCA_031546965.1 Dysgonomonas sp. | reverse complement strand
CTGGAAACTTCAATGCACTTCATATTTTAATGTGATGTACTAAATAGGGAAAAAAATAAGTCAATAAAAACACAATATATGGAAAACATATACCAAACAAATCAATCTTTAGTACACTTAAAATAAATTTGACAGAAAATTTTCGCGGAATGAGTAATTTACGCGGGCAAGGGTGCATTGTGCCCATTAACTCATGACCTTTTTAAACCGCATTTCAATGCGAAACACCTGCCAATTCCTAAATAGTTAATAAATTGCGTAATAATTAATGTTAGTTCTAAACGAATCTTATAATAGGTGGATTTAGCGATTGTGGAATTGGCTTTGGCACTGTGTAATTAATGCATAAATGGACATAAAGTCCTTGATGAGCAGAGAAATGAGGCATTTGTTTGCTATGTTGCAAATAGCTAGGAATTTCCCGCTATGCGGTAATTTTCACAACTCAACTAGACAATTTTTACTGGGAATTTAAATTTAAATTTACCGGAGTTTAAATTTAGCGAGGTTTTAATTTTAGCTGAAGGTCAAAGGAGCGCGAAAAGCGCGAAAATAAAGCCGCGCGAAACATTACCACTTTTACAGTATACATGATTGCAATCTTCACAAGTAACTTTATAAACTCCTAATTTGGATCCAATTTCAATCTTATCTTTGATATCAGGTAATTTAGTGGAGAGATTATCTTGTACGGAGAAGCCAACTTTTATATCAAATTTCCTAAGCCGTTTGGCAATAATGTCATTCATCCTATTATATGGGAGGCTGACAAACTGTTTCTTTGCGGGAGCAGTACTTACCGTTGTCGATTTGGTCAATTCAAATTTTTGTTTAATTTTCTTAAATATTTGGTCCACCTTATCAGGGGTAATCCCATTCAATTGAGCACAAGTCTGATCGTAAAAATTTAACTCCTGAGTGGTTCGTTCATCGTTTAGTCTGAAATTGAATATTCTATAGATATAACTGTAGAGAAAGCTCAACTTATGTGAGATGGGGTGATAGGATTGACCATCTATAAATCTAGGACAAAAGGTGGGCTTCCTGTAGATGTCAAAAGAAAGTTGATCAGAAGAGTTACCCTCTAAAATATCTAAAAAAGGGATGTTACCCTCTTGTTCTTTTTCACATTTGAACTGAATACGAGGGTTAATCATATTCATCTTTTTTAAAGCTCGTCCCAGGTTACGTTCCGTAAAGGTAGTATGTGCCACAAAGCAGTCATCCGTGAAAGGTGCCCAAAAATGGATTTCAGGAAAGAGTTTAAGCATTTTAGCTTCAAAATCCTCCATATATAAGTTAGCTAAAATGGGGGCTAATGGTGACCCCATCTCAAGACTGTCGATCTGTTGATATATCTGAGAGTCGAACGTGAAAAAGTTTTGAGTATTGACACTGAATAAGAACAATAATCTCTCTAGCAAAGTGAGTAGAGTAGCCATTGTTACAGATCAATTTAGTGATGATAGCATCTAGTTCATTTAAAGGTACACTAGGGTACAGAGATGTGACATCGATGGAACACATCTTAATAGCAAAGTGATTACTTTGTTTCCATTCAGAAATTTTTTTAATGAAATCATTGGATTCTGTTAAAGTATTAATCTTAGGTCTACTTAGTTTGGTCAAAAAATCAATCAGAAATTTTGCCAATTTGGAGGTTACAGTCAGGATGAAATGGTAAATTTAACATCGATATAAAAACATTACAAAACAAGAAAATTATATTTTACCAGAGTTTTGAAAGTGCAGTAATTTAGCTCGTTTCTTGCATCGGGTTTTCGATGAGCTAGATCTTGATTGAGTTTGCCGCCATCAACATATTGTTTGTATGGCTTGCGAGTTACTGTGAACTCATTTCACAAAGCTGGGAAAACTTCTTTATCTCGATTTGCCTTACTGTGCTTCTCAGAAACAGACGATTGTAGGAGCACATCCAACAGAAAAACTGCCTTGGTTAAATAGCTGGCGAAGATACTCGGGGTATTTCTAAACGCTCTAATGTGGCTGAGTAATTGGTTAGGAATGTGAACACCACCTCCAATGTCTGTGCACTGCAAAAGATACAAAATAGAAAAGTGATGCAGAAGTTTCTAAACTGTTGAGAAATATACTTTGTCATCTTCATAGTCATTCACTACTTCATTATACATACGTATATTCTCTCACTTCAAAATGCGTCGTAAATAAAAAGTGTGCAAAATATAGCAGTGAACTAAAATTAATTCATTGAGAAAACATTTTGCTCACTGTTGCATTTTCGAATTTCAGTTTTTAAAATTTCAATCTTCTCTTCGAACTCATTCACTTTTTGGTCTTGTCCTTTGTTGACTTTTTACAATTCAGAACATTGAAGACATCTCAGTTCAATTTTTTTAAATAGTGCAGCAACAACATTTTCCTTTATATCTTGTGCATGAAGTGGCCATCGTTCACTGTTCATCTTGTTGGTAACAAGCTTTTAAAATTACGTTGCTCATTTTTATTTTGTAACTTACAGTTATTAAAACTATAAAATAATAATTTCATGCTCAGAAAATTAGGTTTCACATTTTACAACCAAAAATGGTTAATTTCCTTCTGGACTCCAATATTTGCTCGCAGGTTTTCTTTAATGTTCAGAATGTTAAACAATGGGCCTCTGCTTGCCTGTTCAAAATATACATGTTTGCAAAATCTTTAAACATTGATCTTATTATTATTCACCTTTGGGCTATTCTCGTCGTCGGGCTCATACACCTTCTTAGGTATTTTAACACGTTTTCCCTTTCCTGATTGGTCATTCTTATGGTTTGAAAATAATGAAGCATCCTGTGCTTATTTGCAAAGAACACGACACTTACGGTCCATTTTTTCTTTTCACCTATTAAACTTTTGACATAAACCCACGACCCAGTGAAACTAGCCACTGCGCTGACTGCTCACCTGCTAGAAGGCGGCCACTATCACCAAGTGCTACATTCTTAAACCAGCCACTGAACTACCTGCGTACCTGCTAGAAGGGGGTGTCGATTGTGCCATCGTCCTGAGTGGTGCACTGGCTGTGAAACGGTGGGGAGCAATTGATGCTGGACACTACCACACAACATATTGCACTTTCATGAAATAACATTAACCATGCAATAAATCCCGTGGTTGCTTTATGTGCAATTTCTACATGATATTTCTTCCGCAATCCCATCAATTATTACATATTAGTCATCATGTGCATGGTCTGATGCTGGAACTGCCGATCCAGTTGTCCTCGCCCTTCTTGCTGTGTCCCACCACTAATTTCTGGACAAAAAGATCACATACGGTTTTGACTCCACCAAGAAGGGCGAGGGCAACTGGAAAACCTCACAGTTCCAGCGTTCGCCCTATACAGTGTATGTATATTTCCAGATGGTAGGAACACCACAAACCATCTGCGAAAGTGTGGTTGTGCTATGGACACCCCCTTCTAGCAGGTATGCAGGTATTTTAGTGGCTGGTTTAGGAATGTAGCACTTGGTGGTAGTGGGCGCCTTCTAGCAGGTGAGCAGTCAGCGCAGTGGTTTGTTTTACTGGGTCGTGGGCCGCTAGTTTCCCTGGGGTGTGGGCCGCTAGTGAGCAACTAAAGAGACAAGGATGCAGGGCACGTTCCAAAACCATTTATTAGTGCATGTCGAGCTAGACAAATACACGTCACAGTCATGCACGTTCCAAGTCCCTGAAAGACAATTTGGTGAAATTAATGTGTTTCAACCAGTATGGCTGTGGAAATGTTCCCATGCTGTTAATGCGTCACGGCACATCTTCCACTTCTCACAAGTGGCAAAATAGTCCCGCGCATGTTGCTGCAGTTTTTCGGATGTCACCAGCAGAAATTGGCACCTGTAGACTGCATCCGTTGCCGAGGACAGTGTGGTACGGTGTTGGTGCACGACATCAGCATCATCCTTCATCTTCTGGTGCAGAACCAGTGTTTGGTGTGATGGATTCTGAAATACAATGCATGCAAAGGTATGGTTCGGTGATTTGTGTGTTATCATTGAGTGACTAGGGTGGAATTAATGGCAGTTCAATGTTGGATACCTGTCGGCTATTCCTACGTCTGCTTTCGGCATGATATGGCCTGTGGCGGACATCATGGGCTAGTGGCCTACCACTGGTTCTGCAGTGATGATTGGGTGAAGGATGGTGGTGGTTGACATTGTGGTTGCCAAATGTGAAACCGTGTTGGAAATGATGCTGATGGCTGTGTCTGAAGTGGCTCGGTCGTTATTGTTAGGTCTCGAATTTTGTCCTTTAGTTCAGCCATTTCAGGTTCTTGTGGTTGTTTCTGGCGACATGTGGAAAACCACGATGTGAATGAAATGCATGAATCACACGTGTTGCACACGTGGTTTGTTGATGCATTACGGTATGACGTTAAAGAAATGTATGAATGTATTACAAATTGCAAATGTGATAAACGGAAATGGAATAGGAACGGTGTGTACTCACATTGGTTGGTGGTGGAGATCCTGTAGGAGGCGGTGGTGTGGTGTGCGTAGGATGAACTGTAATTTGAGAAAGATGAGCAACTATTAATAGAGGAATATTGAAATGCGTTGTGTACTGTGCAATTTCAGAGAGCAGCATGTTGTGGTGCACAACGAGTGGTGTGACATCTGTAATAGGATGATGACTGTTGTGGCACACCGCAGGTGAAATTCGTTGGACAAACAGGCCGTGTAATAATTGTGTTTTAATAGTGTTCTGGGACGGCCATGAGGCCGATTGTGCTTAGTAAGGGCCATCAGGTCCATTCTTTAGTTAGGGCAATGGGACCCATGTGAATGACTTGGAACCAGCATGTGTGTTATGTTGTGTTTGATCCATGGGGGCATTCACTGTGTGTTGTGGCCGTGGGGCCCATTGGGTGACGTTCCGGTTATCGGGTCCATGTAGTTGTGTTTGGGCTATTCGGCCACTTGACGTGAGTGAGGGCCATGGGCCCCACTCAGTTTGGTAATGGCTATTTGGCCATTCCATTACGTAAGGGACATCGGGCCGTGCAGTTGAGGTTAGGCCATTGGGTCGGTTGAGGTTACTGGGGGCCATTGGGCGTGTTTAGTTCGGTAAGGGCCATCAGGCCGTTATGTTAAGTTGGGGCCATTGGGCCGATTGAGATGAGTGCGGACCATCGGTCTGTGACATTCAAGTAAAGGGCATCGTGCCATGCAGTTCAGTTTAGGCCATCGGGCCGATTGAGATGAGTGTGGACCATCGAGCCTTTACATTAAGTGAAAGCGATCCGGCCATGCAGTTCAGTTTAGGCCATCAGTAGTATAACAGGGTCAAGTGGCCGACCGGAAGTGACGTCATATCTGTTTCCGGTTCATGTACATATTCTCCCCCACCCCCTAAAAATCGCCTCCCGGAACTGGGAGTGGCCTGATTTAATATTTATGCCGGAAGTGGGCGTGGTCTGATTTAATATTTACACTGGAAGTGGGCGAGGCTTAATTTAATTTTAAACCGGATGTGGGTGTAGCCTAATTAATATTTATAGCGGAAGTTAGTGGGGCGTCATTTGAATTTGTAAACTGGCAGTTGGTGTGATAGGATTAACATACTAACCAGAAGTCAGTGATTGTTTAATTAAAACATAATTAATCTACATTGTAGTAATATTGTGAATGTGCTGTTTGATGTATTATATGTCATTGTGTATGCTTCGTTATTATATGTCATCTTCTCTAAACTAATACAAACATCCGGTCCAATGGTTATTATCTTACAGAGGTTCTACTGTATATGCATTAGGGAATTTGATTCGTTGTGTAAAATATTTTATTGCTTTTTTGTTATATGTGCTATATATTTATATTCAATTAATTCGTTGAGACAAGATCTTAAAATATTAAAAAAGTTTCATTAAAACTATCCATACAAACAATCAGCATTGAATGAGAAGAAAAGAAAAAAAACAACAAATACAAAAAGAAATACAAAAAGCACTTAAGAGACATAATACACAATTTTATCAAAAATTACTTCAGGAGCACCTTTTTCCATCAGTGGTGACTCCTGTTCACCTTTTGTTTCTTCCTTCAGTGGTTCATGTTGTTGCTGCTCATATGGACTCATATCGAAAATCAAAGTGTCATCACTCTGATCAGTTTCACCCCCATCTTCTATCCCCGACTCTTCTTGATAGTCATCAGCATCACCATCTTCATTACGGCCATCATAGAAAGTCAATAAATAGCCTGTAAAAATAAAAGGCTTATAAATACATATTATAAAATATACATTTAACCTCACACATTTTGATGGGCGTTGTCTAAAAAAATCACTTCTTACTAAACCTTTCTCTTGCCTCGTAGCTTAAATGCTCATTTCCACCTACTGCTGTTGACCAACAGTGCTGCCATGTCTTGCCATATGCAAATTAAAGGTGGATTTCCACCAGAGGCGTCGCCGGCATTAAATGCCGGCCACTGAAATTTGAGACAAGGTAGGGGTTTTTGGGAACTGGTTTTGCAGGTGTCGAGAAACTTGAAATCAGGAACAGATTATCCCCTGTAGGTTCTCATTAACAAGTGGCCGGCATCAGATGCCGGCCACGCCGCTGGTGGAAATCCACCTTGAGTCACACGTTACCAGGATTAGTGGAAATCGCCCGTTTCCACTGGCTGTTGAAAGTTTACCTGGTCAGGGTGGACTATTGTCTGCTGCTGTCAATATTCATAGCAGTGACTCAACAGCAGTGATCTTGGTGGAAACACTTTAAGCTGTCAAAATCTTATGACTTTTGACAGCACTGTTGGTCAATAGCAGTAGGTGGAAATCAGGCTTAATTATAAGTCTACAACAATGAATTGAACCACCTAAAAAACTTGTAGATATGCTGCACAATAGGCTCCAACTTGTTCATGATTCTCTCGCACTCATCATTTGAAGCCATGTTCAAAGAATACTGACTTCAAGATTTACCTCCTTATATAGTGGAGACCGGGGCCAAATGCGTCAAAAATCACTTACGAATTAATTCCCGTAAAACTACTTGTAAAATTAAAAACTAACGTGTGTTTGAAAGCCAAGGATATAGGCTTGAAGGCTATAATTTGTTTACCGGGGTTCATACGATTGCGCCCGCGTGAAAAATCCCCAAATTCACATGGGCGCAATGTTGAAAATCGGGAAATTGTGGGGTAAAACCGCCATTAAATATGGCAAGGCAGTCGTTGCGATTCACAACTCCAGACCTATATTATATTGTTCTGCATACATTGAATAACTGTAGAAAAAATATTACGGGCAATTTATTTCCACTAACCTAGCCAACTGACGTTTTTCCTCACCTAATTTTGCTAATTTTATCAAAATACGCCGACTAGAAATCCATATAAAACTAATTTAACCGACTCCAAAATCCGAGTTGATTTAATGGCAAGTAGACAATGTTGTTATGAACTTACCTTGATCATAAATCGGCCATTAGAATTGGCTATAGGCTAGAAATCAACCTTGGATGCGGCGAAATCGTACGGAAAAACGAAGCTGACGCCGTACACGGTACTCGATACGCGATACTCGATACGCCGTACCGGTATTTTGCCTCGTTCGTGCCCCACTCGGACTTTGAACAGGCAGATTATGTTTACACATCATCAACGAAACGCACAGCAGCAAACTAGGGCGCGTTTTTAAGGTTTGAAATCAGGCTGCAACATATCCTAAGTCTAATAATTTTCCGATGTTTATGAAAAACGCCGGCATTCAGAATATGCGGGTGTAAATGTTGATGTATGTTCGCTGAAATCGTATTTTCCGAGTTGTTTCCAAATCGGCTCATGCGATCGTCTTCAACCTTTGATAACATTTGCAGACACATGATGGGATAGCCTGACTGCAATATCCCGATTTTTGAGCTGTGTTTGCGAACGCCACGCCTTTTTGCGGTTTTACCCCGTGTCACATTTGGCCCCGGTCTCCCCTACTATAGGTATTGCATATAGATGGTCCCTAACTTTCCCTGATGCAAATATTATAACGACCTTCTGCTGTGTCTGAACTGCAAGTGACCATGGCACCCCATGGTGCCACTAAGTGAGTAATGTTAGGGGCCTAGCAGAGTACAAATGACCAATACGGGGGTGGTGGGGTGGTGAGGGTATGGTGCAGTCTTGGGACCCGTATGGCTCCCTCCTTACATAACTTAGGTAGGGCCTTGCATGTAAACACAGAGGTAATGGTGTATGGAAAAAAGGAAACTTATAAATAATAATCCATATGTAGAAAACCAATAGGTATTGCAAGATAAATGGCACTGGTCAACTGCAAGTACTGTGTGAAAAAACGAAACTTATAAACACACAGAATACCAATGCGCAGAGGGCTTCATTTGCTGGAATACAATATGTCAATTATAGAAGTGAAGTACAGAAGCAATGCAGGTTTCACATTTTCGCACTTACTTGTCTTGTGTGTTGAAAGCTTACATAGGCTAACCAAATCTTGTGGTATTTTTTGCAAGTTTGAATTCGCAGCATACAACACGTGAATATTTGCAGTCCTTGAAATTTCCCGTATCAGCTGAAAAGTTATAAAAATATAGCATTTCACTGATTTTGAAAATGATAATAATACAAAATATTTAGATTTATCTGGCACCTGTAATGGATCGTGCATATACTGAATCAGAGAAGCTAATTGGAAGTGGGCAATGGCCTACCTTGACGATGTCGTTATTTTTTCGACAACTATCGAGGAACATATCTCACATATTCGGGATGTGTTGCAGCGCATTATGCAAGCCGGTCTCACCCTGCACCCCACTAAACACCAAATTTGCGCCACCATGTTCCATTTCTTAGGTCACGTTATCTCACCAGGTGGGTGTCACCCTGACCCGGAAAAGGTAGAATCCGTAAAAACATTTCCCCAACCCACGAATATCACGGACATACAGCGTTTTATGGGGTTAGCTGGATATTACCGCACATTCATTCCTCACTTCTTTGAGATCGGAAAACCATTGTTTGGATTGCTAAAAAAGGTGACCCCGTGGGTATGGGGCTCCGCCCAGCACACTGCATTTGAGGCCATTAAAATAGCACTCGTTGACTCCACCGGACTCGCCTTACCCGACCACGACCTCCCCTTCCTAATTCAGACCGATGCCAGCCGCGTAGGCATCGGTGCTGTCCTGGCCCAAGAACGTAACTCAGTAGTGACACCCATCTGCTTCATTAGTAGGGGACTTAAACACGCGGAGCGTAATTACTCCACTACCGAACTCGAATGCTTAGCAGTCGTGTGGGCTGTGCGACGCCTAGCTGCTTATATCGAACATACACATTTTACTATAGAAACCGACCACCAACCCCTCCAATAGTTAATGGGCCTTAAGGAGCCTACTGGTCGCTTAGCTAGGCGGGCCCTGCGTTTACAAGGGTTAACATTTATCATCAGGTACAGGAAGGGGTCGCAGAACACTGTTGCCGACGCTCTTTCGCGAATCGGAACGTGGGACTCCAACAACGACGTTTCCCCACCTTCCCGGGAAGTGCAGATATGTACTAATTCATTGGCAGGTTCCCCCCACCTACCGCCCTTTCCTTAGAGGACTTACGCGAAGGACAAACCCTGGACCCATGTCTCCAATTAGTTAAAACTAGCCTCGCTATAGGCAGGCCTCCCCCGCATCCCACCGACGCCGTTAGAGTGTGAAAATGGGGTCCGGGTTGCGCCCTCGTGCAAGGGTTATTGGTTCAATGGTTGCCAGCAACAAATAAACACCCTCTGGCCGTCGAGCGCCTACTGGTACCATCGAACCTGAAATGGAAAGTGATACAAGTTTATCATGATACGAGCCTAGCTGGGCATGTGGGTTATAAACAGACCATACACCGTTTACAACAACGTTTCATAAAGATTGGATCACGCTAAAGCTATGTTTAGAGGTTCTCAACTTAAAAGTCACAGCATTCGTCACAATTTTCGCCACACTTTTCGTCACACTTTTCGTCACAGCATTCGTCACACTTTTCGTCACACTTTTCGTCACACTTTTCGTCACAGCATTCGTCACACTTTTCGTCACACTTTTCGTTACAGCATTCGTCACACTTTTCGTCACACTTTTCGTCACACCATTCGTCACACTTTTCGTCACACTTTTCGTCACACTTTTCGTCACAGCATTCGTCACACTTTTCGTCACACTTTTCGTCACACTTTTCGTCACAGCATTCGTCACACTTTTCGTCACACTTTTCGTCACAGCATTCGTCACACTTTC
>JAVBJR010001094.1:0-2821 GCA_031546965.1 Dysgonomonas sp. | reverse complement strand
GAAGGATTAGTAATTTTTTGTCAGGTTATACATAGTAGTAATTACAGATTTAGCAAGGTTGGGAAATTGCAATTTAACGTGGTGCACATAAACCGCATTCCGCATTTTATTGAACGACCTGCAGGCACCTTGTTGTCACATGCATCCATATCAAATTCCAACATAATGACAAGATAATCCATGAAAAATCACTCGTGTAATTTATTCACCGACATGGGGGTCGGTTGTAACAGTCGCAAACAGGCATAACCTTTGGAAATTACGGTAAAGCCTGGCTTTCCCACATTGATTATTCAAAATTTCCGGAGAATATTATATGCAGGTCAAACTGTAGTTTTATTACTACATGCAATCATATTTTTCTAAATACTGTATATTCATATTAATTTCCCTGAGTTTTCCAGGTTTTGATGCAATTTTAGCAAGAAATTAATTTAAAACATATTCAAATTTAATATTTTACAGTGAAACTTGTTTATAGTGGGAAATCCCACATTTTTTTGGACCATAAAATGCATGTTAAATGTTTAATAAACTCTCTATGCTGGAAAACCTGTCTATGGTGGACAGGCTTTCAGGTCCCTTGAAATTCCACCAAAAACAGATTTTACAGTGTTGTTACATTTATATCAATTTCCATGAATTTTCCAGATTTTAATAAAATTTTAGCAAATTCCCTGTGTTGTGTTTTTGTGTGTTTGTTTGTTTGTTTGTTTACATATAATCTAAATTCCCCAAGTTTTCCATATTTTCCAGGTTTCCCTGAGTGGTATGTGGCCTGTTAGATCACTATTTACAAACAAGGGGTAAAAATTTTAACACATAAGCGAACTAATTTCAAAAATTTACTCCCACTTCAATGTGAGACAATGGTGTCCAAAAAATATATGCATATATAAAGAGAATGCACGTGACTTTTACATAGTAGTAAAAGAGGAATGCATAAGAGTTTTTATTGGGTTTAATACGAGCCATGTCGTTTAATACGAGACCAAGGAAGAAAATTGGCTAAGACCCACCACCAAATAACCGCAGACAATAAGATTGAAGATGGGAGTAGGGAATGGAAAAAAGAAAAGTTAAAACTAAAAGAAAGCTTTTGTAAAGGCATCTCAGTGAATTGGGAGATCTTTGTATTTTTTTCCAGGGTACCCCTACACTCTATATATAAATTTGAGCTAGCCAATCGTGATGTTGTTTTTTTGGTAAGGGGGGGGGTGTAGAAGAAAAGAAAGTAAGAAAAGCACACCATCTAATCAAGCAGACTCATTTGTCTGACTTCTCTTTCTTACGAATAAACAGAGTACAGATAAGATAGATAGATATATTATATATAAGCAGTGCGCATGCGCAGTTCTTCCTTCTTCCACCTCTCATCAAAATGCATCAACAACGCTTTTCAGTTATGTCCAATCACGTTGGGGAATTTATAACAAATGATAAACACATTTGTCTTCTACGAAAGTAATCATTTTCGTTTTGAGTAAGCAAGTACATGTACATATACACACACTCCAATTGAACAATTCATTCAGCAAACATGGTACAAAACACGAGCAGAATATGCATGTGTAACGTTTATTGCACTCATGAATAATGCAACAATATGTATTTGAGCCAACAAGTATGTATATTACAAAATTCCATTTCCATAATAAATACCATATTGAGGCAATTTACTGGCAACGATAGAAAAATATTCATCACATCATGTAAGCATATCTTGACATCAATATATGCATATATTTACTTGCAGCATGTACATGGTTCATATCAATTTTTTATTACCATATTCCCTCAGTTTTCCAAGTTTTCGAAGTTTTCCAGAGTGCTTAGAAAAAATTCAAAGAGCATATACTATATACGCAGGTTAATTTTTCAATATATTACTGTCATTTGAATCTCAAGTAAAAATGCAATGCGATATTGGAAAACAAGCCGTGACAAAAACTAAGTTTTTGAGTACTAAGTTTATTTATAAATCGACACTAGCGTAAATTATGAATTTGAGCTTTTAAAGTCCGTTGCCACAAGCGACGTCACAACAAACAAACAAACTCACAAACACCATTCATGACAAACGTATATAAACTTAGTAAAAAGTCCGTTGCCACAAGCGCCGTCACTGCAAACAAACAAACACACAAACAAACAAACAAACAAACAAACAAACAAACAATCAAACAAGCACCATTCACGACAAACGTATATAAACTTAGTAAAAAGCCACTATTTGACAATGAATGTAAATTATTTTCATGGCAACAAATTTTCAAAAACAGTTTTAATATTATCTAAAACACATTCAAGTTGTATATGTATTATTATGTTATGGTGCAACCTGTCTATGGTGGAATCTCAAGGCACTGGAAAAAAACTCTTCATCTGCCTATGGTGATATATCAATAGACAAATAAAATATCAAATTTTGTACCATATGACAAGTTTTCCCCAATAGGCAATCTCCACCATAGACATTTTCCACAATATACAATTTCCATTATAGACAGGTTTCACTGAATACAGTTTAGATTTATATAAATTTCCCCGAGTTTTTCATATTTTGGCAATTTTTTTTGGCAGATTCCAAGAGTTTTCCCAATTGATTTTTTGTTAAAAAAAACTAACTTCCCTGAGTTTTCCGTGTTTCACAGGTTTCCCTGAGTGGTATGAACCCAGCTGCTTAAAGGAGAACTATCGTGGTCATGTTTTTGGTCACAGATTAGCATAATAAATTTTCCATGGAATTGTACTATAATGTGGAGTGTGCTCTAATTTTTAGAGAATTTTAGATGCAGCGGTTTTATTACTAAAATTGTCC
>JAVBJR010000135.1:0-5258 GCA_031546965.1 Dysgonomonas sp. | reverse complement strand
GAAATACTTTGGCGGTTTATCAAATATCAATGGCTACCTTTCGATGCTTTTATGAACTTCCAAAATCTCAAAGAACGTATTGCGGAGGTATTGAACGGCATAGGCTCAAAACATCGCATTAATTTTTACTGATTACTTAATTATTCTATTGAGCATAATTGCTAAAAACACAAGGTATATCATAACTTCGCTATCATCCTCTTTCTTATAATTTTTAACGCCCATAACAATATTTTTGATTAAAATCCAAACAGTTTCTTATTAAAAGCGAGCAGTTTTACTTTACAAATACCTGATCTTTAAAAATATAACGTTTTTGTTTATAATTGCCTGTGCGTTTCAATTCCACCTTATCTTTTACAACCCTAAGGATCACCTTATTATAATCTCCTTTCTGATAATTGTAGCTTACACCATCGTCTTCAAAAAGGATGAAGTCGGTTGATGCTGTGCCATACACTTTACAAGTTAATTCAAATACCGTTTCTTTTGTTACGGCTTGCACGGGAGCGGCAAGAGGCAATATAGTTCCCTCTTTTACATACATCGGCATCTGGTTGAATGCGGTTTTGATCTCGTACTCTTTTCCACCCTCGTACTTTTCATTGGTATTGAAATTGTACCAAGTTCCTGCCGGAAAATATACCTTGCGTGTATCCTTACCGGTATCATAAAGAGGAGCAGCCATAATATTCGATCCCATCATAAACTGATCACTTATTGATTGCACTTTTTCATCTTTCGGATAATCCATAATCAAAGGACGGAAAGGAGGTATCCCTTCATTTTGGTATTCGGCAAATGCACTGTATAGATAGGGGATCAACTGCATGCGGATATTTATGAGGTCTCTGGCATACGATTCAAGCTCATTAGCGTTGCTTAGAAATTCTCCGTTGTTATTCTTTTCCTTATCGAATTGCAACCAAGGTGCATTCTTTAAATACCAAGCATTCACTAAGGCTTGAGAAGACATCATGACGGTTTGCAGGCGGTGAAACAGATCCCGTTCCGAAACCGCTTCCCTTACTTCGGGAGTCCAAAGAAGTCCGCCAAAAGCAGCATTTCCAACCATTTGTATATACTCCTTATGATCGTATGTATCGCTATAAAGAGTTGCCGGAATAGATGAGACAAACATCGATGATGCCCTGTAATCTTGATAAGTACGGGTGTTGCGTCTAACAAAAACATCATTCATCGTTTTGAGGTAAAGCGCCCCGAATACTTGGTGCATCTGCTCACCGTCTATTCCCGAGGGGAACTTCGTCATATCGGGAAATCCCCAATTGGCGTCTGCTCTGGCAATGTTAGAATTGTCGCATTCATCTAATTTGAATCCCGATAAGCCTTCTGCAATCAGTGTTTCATGATAATCACCGAAAATTTTTCGGGCTTCAGACTGTGTGAAGTCGGGGACTAAGCCATTCCAAACCAAAAAATCTCCTGCATATTTTTCCATCGGCTTTCTGATTGGCGAAGATGGATGGATATAGGCGTGTTCCCACAAATTTACTTTATAGTTTTTATCCTTTAACTGATTCAGCATCTGTGCGTGATTTGGAAAACGATCTTTACTCCATATATAAGAACATGAATAGGCAGCAGTTTGCCAACCCGGTTCTAATCCCAATATGTCGCAAGGGATATTTTTTGAACGAAAATAGTCGGCAAAACCATTTACCGTATCTTGTGTAGAATCGCCCTTAACCCTGTATTTGAATCCTAATCCCCACATAGGAGGCAGGCATCCGCCACCCGATAAGAGATTGTATCGTTGCACAACACTTTTCATGTCAGGACCATAGAATACAAATATCTCGACCCCTTCGGCATTAGGGATGTCTATGTAGACTTTTTCTCCAGTATCTTCGTTTTTATATAATTCTTCGGTGGTTTGGGCAATGTCTTTTTTGTCTGTAGTTTTGTTCGATTGAGTCAGTTTACTATTGGTGCCGCAAAGAAATGTTGCATTGCGTGAAGTGTTAATCAAAATACCGTATCCGTTTGTAGATACGTAGAATGTTTGCGGAGCATGCGAATAACCAAGCCCATTGAGCGGATTATCGTTCACTATCGGTTTCTTTTTCAGTCCCCGTTGTTTAAATGTTTCTATTTGAAGACCAAATCCGTATAATTGCTCATTTTCAGCCAAAGGAACTTCAACAGAGCAACCTCTTGGGGTGATCTCTATTTTTATATTATCGAGAGGAAATGGTAACGACGAAGAGGGCAACTTTGACATTGCATCCAATTTTGGTTTTTCGGCAAGTAATGTGTAGGGTGTAAACTGATCGGTTTTGCCTGTTTGTAATTTTATAACACCCAGAGCGATTGTTTGTACATCAACTTTTTCTTTTGCTAATATTGGATAGCATACTAATAACGAAAGAAGTACAAATATACTTTTGTAAGAACATTTTCCCATAATAAGATTTAAATTAAGGTTGTGAATTACTAAAAAACTGCCTATGTGAGTATAGGCATTGTTACATGGCTAATTTATCTTCGAAACTTATTTTTTCAATTTCAACTTCTTTTTCTTATCCTCTTTGACTTTTTCGCCACCGAAAAGAGATTTGACTTTTTTCATAATCATTCCAACAATCATCGGTTGTATCATATCCCAAACAAATGGAGCTGCACCAAGAAACATTTGAGTAACTACCGAAGACGACTTGTCTTCCTCTTGGTCTTCGTTCTCATTGTGTTTCTTGCCTGTGGCTAAAGAAAATAGATCACCAATGCCATTTTTTGCTGAATTTAAAAGAGTACCTACGGTCAATCGTCCCAAATTACCTTTGGCGTAGTGCCAATTACCAAGTAACTTTTCTTCGTATTCGGTACATTCATTTTTCAGACGGCTTCTTTCTAAGCGAAGTTCTTGTAAGGGCGATAGTTTAGTCTTCATCCTCTTCTATTTTCTTGATTGTACGTAAAGTTATGTTAACAAAAAATCTCCGAATCTTTTTTGCATTGAGTACCAATGTGAATAAGGTTACTAAGGTAATAACTGTAAGAACTCCGAATCCGGCTGCATAATTATGCAAGAATTCGCCAATGAGAAATCCTAATCCAACGAGAATAAGAATAAATAAGATGAGTGCAAAAACACTCATCATCAAGCCATATATAATAAATGACGATGCACTTGCTACCTTCTCATAAGTTTTGAGTTTGGCAAGCGTCAACCGTTTTTCTATATAGCTTGATAAGTCTGCTTTTGACTCATCTATCAGTTCGCTAAAGTTTTGATATTCTTCGGTGTTACTCTTCATCCTCAATTAGTTCTTCGAATCCATCTTCAACTTTAGAGCATGAGCCTTTTACATTGTTTTTAACTTTGTCAACCAATTTATTGATTTCGTGCATCCACTCCTCTTTTTTATCTGATGCAGCAACATAACCCGCTGCAGCACCGATGGCAGCACCAATAGCTAAGAACAATAAATTTGAATTTGATTTTCCCATAATTGTAATATTTATTTTATTAGTAACTGTTTCTTTGTATTGTTATATGATAAACACGAAATATCTGTTATTGTTTAAATCGATTATCTAAAGTAATATATTTTGATTAAACTATAATACTTAAGCAAGTGTAATTAACTTTTGTTAATCACTCAACCACTTCTCCGAAGAGAGTTGCCGAAGTATTTCCTGTAATTTTGACCTTTACAAGCTGCCCGACGCGATGGTTGTTTTTATCAAAAATTACCACTTTATTTTCTGCCGATCTGCCAAAAAGTTGTTCTTTAGACCTTTTGGAGAATCCTTCTATTAATACCTCAACTACTTTGCCTATATCTTGTGTGTTGCTTATGCGCGAAAGCTCAATTTGTAAGTCGATAATTTCTTGCAAGCGTCTTGCTTTTACTTCTTCGGGAACATTATCCTCCAATTTTTTTGCAGCATATGTGCCCGGACGTTCCGAATATTTAAACATAAAAGCCGAATCAAAGCCTACTTCTCGCATCAACGATAATGTTTCCTGATGATCTTCTTCTGTTTCGGAGTGATATCCGCACATGATGTCTGTCGACAGTCCGCATCCGGGAAGAATACGCTTGATGGCAGCAATTCGATCCAAGTACCATTCTCGGTCGTATTTGCGTTTCATCACACCTAGAATCTTGCTGCTTCCCGATTGTACAGGCAGGTGGATAAAGTTGCACAGGTTGTTATGCTTAGCAATTACTTCTAACGTTTCGTCAGTCATATCGGTAGGATATGATGTCGTGAAACGGATACGCATATTAGGAGCTTCTTGGGCTACCATTGCCAAAAGTGCGGGGAAATCTACAACCGTTCCGTCTTCTTTCGTAAATTTGTACGAATTTACATTCTGACCCAATAATGTTGCTTCTTTAAAGCCCTTTGCCTTTAGGTCATTCAGTTCGTTCAGTATACTTTCGGGTTCTCGGCTTCGCTCCCTTCCCCTGGTGTATGGAACGATGCAATAAGTACATATTTTGTCGCATCCACGCATGATGGATATGAACCCCGAAAGATGGTTTCCTCCAATCTTTAACGGAATAACATCTTTATAAGTTTCGGTTTTTGAAAGTTGTACATTAATAGCTTTCTCGCCACTTTCGGCAGCACCTATCAGGTTAGGGAGATCAAGATAAGCGTCGGGACCTACTACAATATCAGCATGATGTTTGTCCAGTAGCTCCTCTTTGGCTCTCTCAGCCATGCAACCCAGTACCCCGATAATAAGGTTTTTATTTTTTTTACGCTTCATAGCATTGAGTTGCTCTAGGCGTTGAATGACTTTTTGTTCCGCATTGTCGCGTATCGAGCAGGTGTTTACAAAAATGGCATCTGCCTCCTCAATTTTTTCAGTCATTCTGTAGCCGTCCATTTCCATAACGGATGCTACCACTTCGCTGTCTGCTACGTTCATCTGACAACCATAGGTCTCGATGAATAATTTTTTGTCAGTCGTGGATTTAAAGTCCAGTCCTAAATCATTGCTCATAATCTATTGATGTTATATATAAAACTAGGAGACAAAAATAGTTCATTTATATGATAATATGGTCTAATACGTATAACTTTTAGGGAAACCTCATTAAAACTAACTTATTTTATTTTTGATGACTATAGGGGCTTATAAGTAATCAGTAAAAATTAATGCGATGTTTTGAGCCTATGCCGTTCAATACCTCCGCAATACGTTCTTTGAGATTTTGGAAGTTCATAAAAGCATCGAAAGGTAGCCATTGATATTTGATAAACCGCCAAAGTATTTC
>JAVBJR010000376.1:0-7091 GCA_031546965.1 Dysgonomonas sp. | reverse complement strand
TTTATTGATACATTTATATTGACGAAAGTAGGGGCTGGGCTTTGCCCAATGTTAAGTTTACAGGCTGGGCAGAGCCCAGCCCCTACGAAGAAAATGCTGCATTAATATTTTTATCAAGCTATCTTCCTCATCCTAATTTATTTTACGCACTAAACATAGGATAAGATATAATTGTTTTATAATTTTGCTCTTTGTTTTTCGTTTCCCTAGAAAGGACAGAATAATAGTAACGAATATGCCGGAAAATCAAAATAACAAAACCTCGTTGCTTCAAAGCATCGATTATCCAAAAGACCTTAAAAGTTTGAGTCTCGATCAATTGGAAACACTTTGTAAAGACTTGAGAACTTTTATTATAGATCAACTATCCGAAAATCCGGGGCACTTCGGATCGAGTTTAGGTACAGTAGAACTTACTGTAGCTCTTCATTATGTATACAATACACCCTTCGATCGTATTGTGTGGGACGTGGGGCATCAGGCATATAGCCATAAGATATTAACGGGGCGTAGAGACCGATTCCATACAAACCGCAAATTTGGAGGATTGGCAGGTTTTCCAAGTCCTGACGAAAGCGAATATGACACTTTCTCGGCAGGACATGCCTCCAATTCTATATCTGCCGCGTTGGGTATGGCAGTAGCATCGAGTTTGAAAAAAGAAAACAAACACGTAGTTGCCGTTATCGGAGACGGATCTCTTACCGGAGGTTTGGCTTACGAAGGCTTGAATAATGCCAGCTCTCAACCTAACGACTTGCTTATTGTTCTCAATGACAACGATATGGCAATAGATGATAACGTTGGTGGCTTGAAAGATTACTTGGTGAAAATGACAACATCGCCTGCCTATAACAGGATGCGTAATGATGTTTATCAAAAATTCAAACGGAAAAATCTGATTAGCGAAAAGGGTAAAAATTTTATTCTTCGGTTCAATAATAGCCTGAAGTCGCTAATCACGAAACAGCAAAATATTTTTGAAGGACTCAATATCCGTTATTTTGGACCTGTAGATGGTCACGATTTAAGAGGATTGATCCGTATTATTCAAAATATAAAGGATCTCAAAGGTCCTAAATTACTGCATATACATACCATCAAAGGAAAAGGCTACAAGCCTGCCGAAGAATCGGCTACCGAATGGCATGCGCCCGGTAAATTCAATAAAGACACGGGCGAACGGATTATCAATCAGGCAAAAGATCAACCTCAACTATATCAAAACGTATTCGGTCATACACTGGTCGAACTGGCATCAAAAGATACCCGTATTGTAGGAGTAACTCCTGCTATGCCATCGGGATGCTCTATGTCGTTTATGATGAAGGCATTTCCCGAAAGAAGTTTCGATGTGGGTATTGCCGAAGCTCATGCCGTTACTTATGCCGGAGGATTAGCTAAAGAAGAGCTTATACCTTTCTGCAATATATATTCATCATTTATGCAACGTGCTTACGATCAGGTGATACATGACGTGGCACTGCAAAAACTGCATGTAGTGTTCTGCCTCGACCGAGCCGGATTAGTAGGCGAAGACGGTCCTACACATCACGGTGCTTTTGACCTTGCTTATATGCGTTGTATACCTAACTTGGTTATTGCATCGCCTTACAACGAACATTACCTGCGAAACCTGATGTATACGGCTACATATGGCAACGATGGGCCTTTTGTGATACGCTATCCGAGAGGGCAAGGCGAATTGAAAGATTGGGAGTGCGAAATGAAGACTCTGCCGATAGGTAAAGGACGCCAGTTGAAAGACGGATCGGATATGGCTGTCATATCCATCGGGCCGATAGGAAATACGGTTACGGCAGCAATCAGAGATTTGGAGAATGCAGGTTACAGCATTGCCCATTACGATATCATATTCTTAAAACCGATAGACAGAGAGCTTCTTAACGAAGTGGCATCGAAATTCACAAAAGTAATGACCGTAGAAAACGGAGTAATAAGTGGAGGACTAGGATCGGCTGTTTTAGAGCATTTTTCTGAAAACAATTTCAAAAACATAGAAGTTACACGTGTAGGATTGCCGGACGAATTTGTAACGCACGGTTCGATTGCCGAACTGACCAAGCTATGCGGAATAGATGTAGAAGGCATGAAAAAACGAATGGTGAATGTTCTAAAAAACGAAAAAGTGGAAACCCCGATATCATGAGAGTCGTAATTGCCGGTGCCGGAGCAGTAGGAACCCATTTGGCTAAATTGCTTTCAACCGCCGATCAGGATGTTATTGTGATGGATCCTGATAAAGAAAAGTTGAATTTCTCGAAAAGCCATTTAGAGATAATGACTATGGAAGGGTCACCTACTTCGCTGAAAGACCTAAACGAAGTGGGGGTAGAAAAAGCCGATTTATTTATCGGCGTTACGCCCGACGAATCTGTGAATATCACAGCCTGTATGCTTGCTGCAAAAATGGGAGCAAAAAAGACTTTTGCACGCATCGACAACTTCGAGTATTTATTACCCAAAAACAAAGAATTTTTTGAAACCTTAGGCATACATTCGATGGTTTATCCGGAGATGTTGGCGGCTAAAGAAATCGTATCTGCCGTCAAAAGACCTTGGGTTAGATTGTGGGTCGAATTATTCGGCGGAGCCATTATTCTGGTGGGAGTTAAGGTAAGAGACAATTCGGAATTGGTAGGTAAATACCTGCACGAAATATCGGGCAGCCCTAAGAAATACCATATTGTAGCTATAAAACGCAACAATAGGACGATTATCCCCAAAGGGTCGGATCGGGTATTGTCGGGAGATATTGTTTTCTTCACAACTACAAATGAATATATTGACGAAATACCTGTTATAACGGGCAAAAAGAACTTCGAGGTAAAAAATATAATGATTATGGGAGGAAGCCGGATAGCCATCCGTACCTGCCAATATCTGCCCAGCGATATAAAGATTAAGCTGCTCGAAGCAGACAAAAACAAGTGCTATCAGTTACTCCAAAAGTTACCTAAAAATGTGACCGTCTTTCATGATGATGGTCGAAATTCGGAATTTTTACAAGAAGAGAGCATCAAAGATACCGATGCTTTTTTGGCTTTGACCGGAAACTCCGAAGCTAATATATTGGCTTGTCTTGCCGCCAAACGGTTTGGTGTAAAAAAAACTGTTGCCGAGGTCGAAAATATGGATTATATCCCTATGGCTGAGAATTTGGATATTGGTTCTATCATCAATAAAAAACTGATTGCGGTAAGTAATATATACCGTGTGTTGTTGAATGCCGATGTATCGAATGTAAAGTCTCTTACCTTTGCCAATGCCGATGTGGCGGAAATTATCGCACGTCCCAATTCGCCAATTACCAAAAAAGAAATAAAGCGCCTGTCATTGCCCAACAATATGACTTTGGGCGGACTCATCCGTAATGGCGAACCCATGTTGATAGATGGTGATACACAAATAGAACCCTACGACAATGTGGTAGTTTTCTGTTTGGATGATGCACTGCGTAGTGCGGAGAAATTGTTTAATTAAACAAACGTAGGGGCGTATAATCATACGCCCGATCAAATATAATGTGTCATTTGTAAACGGGCGTATGCAATACGCCCCTACGGCAAAATAAAATGGGAAATTTTAATTTCCGATTCATCTTTAAAACCATGGGATTCTTGTTGATTATAGAATCCGTCTTATTGATGATTTCGGCTGTTGTATCGTTCTATTACCATGAAATTAGTGGAGATGCTTTTTTGATAAGTGCTTCTATTGCTATTGGTGTGGGTATTATTTTTCGTTTGATAGGAGCCGAAAACCGTGAACAATTTATAGGGAAACGCGAAGGTTTTTTAGTCGTGGGGCTATCGTGGGTAGTGCTATCAGCTTTCGGGATGCTTCCCTTTATATTTAGCGGGGTTATTCCTAAAGTAAGCGATGCCTATTTCGAAACCATGTCGGGTTTTACAACTACCGGGTCTACCATTTTGCCCAATATAGATGTCGTACCACTCGGTTTATTGTTTTGGCGTTGCCTCACTCAATGGATAGGAGGTTTGGGTATTGTCGTATTTGCGTTAGCGGTATTGCCTATAATCGGCGGAAATGCCTCCTATCTTTTTGATGCCGAAACTACAGGTATAGCCCGTGAACGATTCCAACCCAGAGTAACTCAAGTTGCCAAAAGGCTGCTTCTTACCTATGTTGTCTTAACCGTTGTTGTCGCCATTTTGTTATGGCTGGGACCTATGAATATGTTTGATGCCGTATGTCAGGCATTGTCTACGGTTTCAACAGGAGGATTCTCTACCAAACAAGACAGTATTGCTTATTGGAATTCGCCTTATGTAGAATATGTAATCAGTATTTTTATGTTTGTGGGGGGAATCAATTTTGCTCTGCTTTACTTTCTGTGTAAAGGTCAATATAAAAAACTGCTTCATAACGAAGAACTGAAGTGGTATTTTTTTATTTATATCTCGTTTACCATTGTTATAACCACCGGACTCATCTATTCGGGAAAAATAAATGTAGCCGAAGATGCTTTCCGCACGTCACTCTTTCAGGTTACATCCGCCATTACCACCACCGGTTTTTCTACTGCTGATTTTACCAGTTGGGGACCTTTTTATATGTTTCTCATATACTTCCTGATGATAATTTGTGCCTGTGCAGGTTCTACCTCAGGGGGTATCAAAGTAATTAGGGTAGTGGTACTTTTTAAGAATGCTATAAACGAGTTTAAGCGTCAGGTGCATCCCAATGCTATTCTGCCTGTGCGTATCAATGATGAGGTGCTTCCCTCAGATACAGTTACCAAAGTACTGGCTTTTATATTTTTATACTTATTAATTTTGTTTTTGAGTTTTCTTGTATTGTCATTTACAGGAATTACCTTTGAGGACTCTATCACGGCATCGGTGTCGTGTATGGGTAATGTGGGATTGGGTAGTTTGAGCGATAGCGGGCATTTTGGACACCTTTCGGACACAGCCAAATGGTACTTGTCTTTCTTGATGCTTACGGGACGTTTGGAACTATTTACGATATTGTCTTTATTTATGCCGGCATTTTGGCGGAAATAAGGTCTGTGACCAAGTTATAAATTATGAGACAATAGACTAACGTAGGGGTGGGGCTCTGCCCTACCCGCAAAATACAAAACCTAATATGTGGGTGGAGTAGAACCCCACCCCTACTCAAATGCGAAATTAATTTTTAGACAACTAACTATTCATATTCTTATGAGAAAATATTTTTTATTCTTTCTCCTTTTTATTTTAACATCCTTCGTAGGTTTTGCCCAAAAGCAAACGGTAAGCCTCTTATTTGCAGGAGATGCCATGCAACACCAATCTCAATTGGATGCTGCCAAAACCAAAGACGGATATAATTATTCGTCTTATTTTACAGAAATAGAAGATCAGATAAAAGCGGCTGATATTGCAGTTGTAAATCTCGAAACCACACTTCCGGGAAAAGCGTATACCGGATATCCATGCTTTGGGTCTCCCGATGCCTTTGCCTATTCCTTAAGAGATGCCGGCTTTGATGTTTTTCTTACAGCCAATAATCATGCTATCGATAAACAGAAATTGGGTGTCGAAAGAACTATAACCGTCCTCGATTCTATGCACGTAAAGCATTTGGGAACGTATATCAATCAGAATAAGAAAGACTTATACTATCCAATGATGATTATCAAGAACGGAATCCGTATTGCCATGCTAAATTATACTTATGCCACTAACGGAATAGAGATTCAGCAGCCGAATGTTATCAACATGATAGATAAAAAACAGATATTAGCGGACATTCAGCTGGCTAAAGCGATGAAACCCGATATCATCATTGCCAATATGCACTGGGGTGTAGAGTATAAGCTATTTGCAAGTGCCGAACAAAAAGAGTTGGCACAGTTCCTGATAAAAAACGGAGTAAGATTAGTTATAGGGGGTCATCCGCATGTGGTGCAGCCGATGGATATTCAAAAGAAAAATGATTCTATCGAAAATGTAATAGTCTATTCGATGGGTAACTTTGTCTCGGGGATGAAAGTCGAAAATACCGAAGGCGGAATGATGGTGAAAATAAATTTAAGCAAAGAAAATGAAGGAGAGATTCAGATAGATAGCTGTTCTTACTCGTTGGTATGGGTAGCCAAACCATTGGTAAACGGTAAGCTCGATTTTCACCTTATACCTATCGAAAAATATCAAAGTGAAGAGGGCAAGTTAAAGTTGGGTGATGCAATACACACTAGGATGACCAGGTTTTATGAGACTACCAAGAAAACGATAGAGAGTATGTGGTCTGAAAATTGATTCATTTTATTACCGAACGCCGTAGGGGCGAATTGCATACGCCCGAGAATAAAAAAATACCGGGCGTATGCAATACGCCCCTACGAAGCCCGGACATTTTTTCATCCTTTACCTTGACTGATAAAGCAAAAGGTCGATAACTGCTAGAAAAAATAATTAACTTTGTGTATAGAAAGAAAAACTAAACTTTATTATATGGAAACAGTAGTGAGCGGCATTCGCTCAACCGGAAATCTGCACTTAGGCAATTACTATGGTGCCTTGAGAAATTTTATAAAAATGCAGGAAGAAAACAAATGTTTCTTCTTTATTGCAGATTATCACTCTCTTACAACTCATCCCGACCCTAAAATATTGCATGGCAATGTAAAGAATGTTTTGACCGAATATCTGGCTGCAGGTATCGATCCGGATATTTCGACTATATATATACAAAGTGATGTTCCCGAAGTATGCGAACTATATCTCTTGCTGAACATGCACGCTTATATGGGCGAATTAGCTAAGACTACTTCGTTTAAAGACAAGGCTCGTAAACAGCCCGAGAACGTGAATGCGGGTCTGCTTACCTATCCGACCTTGATGGCAGCGGATATATTGATGCACAATGCCCACAAAGTTCCGGTAGGTAAAGATCAAGAGCAACATTTGGAAATGACACGCAAATTTGCTCGCCGTTTCAATAACTTTTATGGTGTTGAGTATTTTAAAGAACCTGTTGCGTATAACTTCGGCAGCGAATTGGTAAAGATTCCCGGACTGGACGGTAGCGGCAAAATGGGTAAATCGGAGGGCAATTGT
>JAVBJR010000490.1:0-2640 GCA_031546965.1 Dysgonomonas sp. | reverse complement strand
TGAAACCATTATGTCATATGTTCAGGAGAAACAGCAAATTTTCTCAAACTCTCGCTATGGTCACAGCCTAACAATTTCTGATAAAGTTGATAATATATGCATGGGTTTGCGAAATGAAGACACGCGAACAGCATTGTGGACGCATTATAATTCGATTGATGAGTTTCTTGACAGAGCACGTGCACGTCAAAGGTACGACGAGGCAGCTTTGCAGCGAATGGGAAATAAATCAAAATTGAATGAGTCCACTACGAAATCAACTTTCCGAACAGGTGAAGCCAAGAGTTCCGAGGAAAAGGTGACAACGACACAGCAGTCATCTGAGCCATCTACTAAATCAGATTCGAAATCAGGCAGTGAGCAAAAAGGGGTATTTCAGCGCAAGAATATTTGTTACAATTGCAATAAACCAAATCACATATCAAAAGACTGCCCTGAACCAAAGACAGAATGTACATTGAGGGCTTTGGAACGTAAAGCTGCTAAGGGTGATAAGACACCACAGACACCGCAAGCGAACTGCTTCATCAAATCAAAGAAATCTATAAAGTCCACACGGGATGATTTGCCAATAATTACAGATACTGTGAATGGCTTAGCTATGGAAATATGTATCGACACGGGTGCCAACATATCCGTTATTAATGCAACCAAGGTGCCAACTGATGCAAAGCGATATCCATGGATAGGATCACAGATGATCAAGGTACTGGGTCAAAAATGGGCAGCTGTAAATGCAATTTCGGGGAAGTCAACGTTGGGACAACTTGTGTCGACCTTCCAAACATCATCATAGCAGAATCTTTACCAGTCGATTTGTTACTGGGATATGATTGGTGAGCCTTAGCAAATGTGCTTTACGTGGTACATGCCAACAATGATGTCCTTGTAATTCCTGAAGACAAGATGGCATCTATCCAGCAAAAGAGCAACAATAGTCCTAAGGTGGGCAAGGCTCTAGTGGTTAGCTGGATAAAGTAGGGTGAATTTCCAGACGAAAATGGAAAATGTGTGGCACTCTATGCTGATGTCAAATCGAACAAGGAAGTGGAAGATGAGCGCATTGAACAGACAGTGAGTAAGGCAACGAGCGAACTCACTGAAATACAAAGAGGAAGACTGCGGGAAGTGCTGAAGGAGCACAGACGAGCCTTTGTTTCTGGAGATGAAACATTTGGATTGTGCCAGCAGACGGAGCACTCGATCGAACTACGGGACAACATACCGGTTGTTTGTCGTCCATATCGCTGCTCACATGCGGACAGAGACTTCCTACGCGAACAAGTAAACATCCTGAAGGAAAAAGGGATTGTAAGGGAGAGTGATTCATCCTACGCTTCTCCAACCATAATTGTGCATCAACCACATCACGAGTCAACACCGAAGCAAATGGTGCATGATTATCGCCAGTCAAATAAGAAGACATTGAACACTCCATATCCTATGCCTATTATTGAGGATGTGATTGATGAAGTAACACGTTATGAAGCTCAATACTTCAATGTCATGGATATCAAGAAAGCTTACCTTTCGATAGGCATGAAGCCTGAAGATATCCCGAAAACTGCATTCGTAACACCGGATGGAAAATATGAGTACACGAGAATGGCTTTTGGATTTTGCAAGGCACCTCAAACTATGCAAGCGGTAATGAGACGAACTTTCAACGTAATGAAAGGAACTGCTACGTATATGGATGACACTGGCCAAGGGGCAGTCACCATCGATGAATGCATAGAGATGTTAAATGAAGCTCTTCGCGGAATAGTAGTCAATGGTCTAAAGATAGAAGTCGAGAAATGCCAACTGGTGAGAACGACGGTACAGTTCCTTGGCTACATCATCACAGCCGAAGGCCGTAGACCTGATCCAAAACATGTGGCTGATATAGATAAGTTTCAGCCGCAAAAGGACACAAAACGCCTGTACTTATTCCTCCAATTTGCAAATTACTATCGAGAATTTATAAAAGATTTTGCAAAGATTACAAATCCTCTTCGTAAGCTTCTCCACAAAGATACAAAATTTCAATGGGCCGACAAGCATTCTGAAATAGTGGACCAGCTAAAGAGAGTATTAACGAATCCACCGATCATTGCAACGTTTGTTCCAACGGCTTCGACCACAGTTTCAGTTGATGCCTCCCAGACAGGTTTGGGAGCCGTACTGTCGCAGGTTCACGATGGAAAGGAAAGAGTGATTGAATACGCCAGTAAATCGCTGAACACACATGACTCAATGATGCACTCCAACGTCCTCGAGTGTATGGCGGTACATTGGGCAGTGTCTGACAAGTTCTCGATATACCTACGAGGTGGTCCTTCATTCAAAGTTCTTTCCGACAACTACAGTGTGGTATATGCCAATGGACTAGGTAAGTTGAACAGAAGATTCGCGAGATAAATCTTAGACTTGTCAGAGTTTGACTTTGCAGTAGAACACCGGACAGGAGCATCGATTGCTGCAGCCGACGCGCTTTCACGACTCCACGGCCCAGCAGTTGCAGTTTGCATGACAGTTATGGTCAACGCAGGACCAAGACTACGCATACTGCAAAAGATGGATCCGATGTGCAAGGAAAAGAGACAATCTGTCAACGAAACTACAAAATTCCAGCTAAGAGGTGGTATACTTGTTCAA
>JAVBJR010001037.1:0-5128 GCA_031546965.1 Dysgonomonas sp. | reverse complement strand
TTATTTACAATGTATATTTTTCTCTACTTTTTTTTGTTGCCTGATGAAGATTGGTATAGTTTGACCCTGATGATGACACGCATGTGTCGAAACATGTTGGTCCATTAAATAAGACCTTCAAATTTATGAGTTTGTGGAATTGTTTTCAATATCTACATTGCAACCTTATCTGTCTAATGACCTTGGGATGGCAATACAAAAATCATGGAGCGATCGATCCCACACTCAGCCACCATGTTTCACTGAACTCCACCCAGATATCCGCCCTTTGCCAATATGGAGGCCGTAATGTGAAAAATCGTGCAACCCTATATTGGCTGGAGTTGGATATCCACAACAAGGACGCCGTTTTTCTTTCGTATTTCAGCGCCAATAGCAAGGCACGTGAAATCGGTCAAATATATTTGCATGCCGAACCGAAAAATATCAAACATTTGCAGTCCAGAGAAGTCTGCAGTTTGCAAATCGGGATCGCAGATGATGATGCGCTAAATGGTCGTTGTGCGGCTCGAAACGCCGCCCTGCATGCGACCTGTGGAGTCGCCCTGCACAAATTTTGCTGTTATAAACGCAGCCTAATTAAGGATAATACAGTAACTTGTTACCTAGCTTCACTGTGAATTATTCCTATTTGCTTTATAAAGTAACCAATTTGGCTAGCATTTCACAATTGAAAACTTTTCAAACTTGTTAATCTGGATCATTCACTAGTGGCAACATAAAATGACCTTAAATTAGCAGCGAAATTAATGTTTCTAGGATCAAGAAATACTTTTAAATTTCAGCTAGTACAGAGAAACCTGTCGTAAGGACCACTTGTATTATGTGAACACCTTTTTTTAGGACCGATTTTGCCCGGTCCCGTAGAGCTGCATAGGAGTTGAGAGGACCACTTGCCAAACGCGACCAAGGACCTGGTTTTTTTGGGGCCCAAATTGCTAAAAACCTATCAAATGAGGCACTTTTTTGCAAAAAAATCATCATGCAAGTAAAAACAGAGGGTCAATGTATTTTGTGATATGAAAAACATGCAAGGCTTTGATGTATAAAATTGGTTTGCAGTTAGCCCTTGTATTTGACTAAAGGAGGTGCTCAAAGTGTTTCCATTTTTGGCAAGCAATATTGCTTGTACTTGAATTAAAAGCTTAATGAATTACAGAGAGAAATATCATGGTGAAAACGTAAAAAAACTTGTTCGCATATTGCAGAATTCCGCAATGTTCTGTAAATTCGAGTCTTTAATTTACACACTGTTATCAATCCATAATTAATTAATTTCCCACTTCACTATGACTCAGAAAATAGTGGAAAAAAAAACATTTTCGTAACGAATGAAATGTGCTCTTCACTTTGTAATTGGAAACTTGTCTCTATCTAGAGAAGTTTTAAAGTTAGAGATGAGATGACCTTTACAGAATAGTAAACGATAAAAATTCGGTTGCCATTCGAAAGCGCCGTGGCCACACCCTATTTGTTCACGGTAACAGAATTTCAAGATCTGGTCCTGATAGCATATTAGAAGTGTCAAGGTTAATTCACATGCATGCGTTTTGACACGCGTCCAAGGCGCGTCATGCGTTCAGAGGCGCGTCACGTGGTGCGTTGCATGTAAACGTTTTTGGGTCGCGCCGCGCGGCAGGTGACGCGTGGCCCGAATTTATGCGTCCTGACGCACAAACGGCGAGTTGCAATATTTCAACTTGTGACGCACAAACTTGTGCGTCAAGATGGCGGACACAAACTACGCTCGCTCGTACGTAAACATTTATGTTCGCTAGGGGGTAAAATAAAATATTTTGTACACTCCAATTATGAAATGAAGTTGGATTGTACCTTGATTGTACCCTATTTAATGTAGATTACGCAAGCTGTTTACTACCAAAAATCTAAGCGAGGGTCGCTGTATCGGCTGCTTCACTGCACAGCCCATGCAAAATCCGGTGTTTAATATTATTGGCAAAAGATGGCGCCACTGCTGTCGAGCGGCAGTGACGCGTACAATGTGAACGAAAACGTGCATTATGCCCGTCATCCACTTCGCGCTATTTGTGTCACCAGGCAAGAGTGAGGATGAGGAAAAGTTTAAGAGAATTGAGAGGGGGACAAGACGCAGGGCGCGAGGAATTGAGGCTTAGATATCTAAAGGAGAGAAGGGGTTACAGGGACAGGTGCGAACAGAGTAAAAAGATATGGCAAAAGAAAATTGAGGAGGAGGTGAGGGAAATTAAAACAGAAGAGGAGTTCTGGAAATTTGTAAATAAAGGAAGGAGGAAAAGGAATCAGTCTAGATTGAAAATAGACGATGAATTGTGGGTGAGACATTTCGAAGAGCAAATGGGTGGAAAGGGGGAGGTTGAGGGGGGATGGAAGGATGGAACTACGGAAGAGCGAGAGGAAGACGGTATATGGGATAATGAAATTACACAAGAAGAAGTAAATAAGGCAATACGAAGTATGGGGTTACATAAGGCGGCAGGGACGGATGGATTGGAACCAGAGGTGTGGAAATATGCCAACCCAGAAGTGCAAAATAGTTTGTTGGATTTGTTTAATAAAATTTGGAAAGAAGGGGAGATGCCCGTTGAGTGGAACGAAGCGATAGTTGTACCAATATATAAGACAGGAGAGAAAAAAGTCCCGAAAAATTACAGAGGGATTTCGTTACTATGCACAGCATATAAGATAATGGCGAATGTAATAAATGCGAGACTAACAAATTGGGCGGAAACAAAGAGGAAATTACCAGAGAACCAAATGGGATTCAGGAAGGGGCGAGGAACGAGAGATGCCGTCTATGTGCTGCACACCCTGGTTGAAAAACAATTGGCAAAGAAAAGGGGAAAATTATATGCATTTTACATAGATTTAAAAGCAGCATTTGATATGATAGATAGGGAGAAGTTAGGGAAAAAGTTATGGGAAATGGGGGTAAGGGGCAAAATGTATAGAATGCTGAAGGGAATATATCAGAAGACAGAAAATAGAGTGAGGACAGAAGAGGGGTTAACGAGGAAATTCGATACAGGAAAAGGAGTGAGACAGGGATGCCCACTAAGCCCACTACTATTTAATTTATATATCGCGGATCTAGAGGAATGGCTGAAAGGGCGACAAGAAGGAGGTGTAGTAATAAAAGGAATAAAAGTATGGTTACTAGCATATGCGGACGATATGGTCTTAGTTGCGGAGGACCCCAAACAGATGCAGGGGATGTTGAAAGGGCTGAGCAGTTATTTAAAGAGGAAAGGGCTGGAGTTAAACTATGCCAAGTCCAAAATGCAGATATTCTGCAAAGGAGGGAAGAGAGCAAAGACAGAGAAGTGGCAGTGGGAGGGAAAAGAGGTGGAGGTGGTAAAAGCGTTTAAATATCTGGGGATGGTGATGCAAAGTAACAATGGGGTAGGGGAACATATTAGATATGTAAAGAAGAAAGCGAGAATGGCAATGGGTGCGGTTTGGGGAATAGGAGAAAGACACTGGAAGGGAGAGGCACGGATAAGGGAGAAGTTGTTTGGGAGTTTGATCGAAGCTATAATGACATATGGTGCGGAAATTTGGGGGTGGGAGGAACAGAGAGAGCTCCAGAAGCTTATTACTAAATATTGGAGGTGGGTATTGGGAGTACAGTGGAATACCCCAGGGTACATAATCCAAGAGGAGGTGAATGAGAAACAGCTGTGGGTGAAGACATGGAAAAGGGCATATCGGTATGATAAGAAGTTGAGAACGGAGGGTAGAGAATCCTGGGTAAACACATGTGCGAAGTGGAGAAATGAGGAGGGACAAAAAGGACTAAGATGGAGATTACAGAGAAGAAAAGAATTGGCAAAGTTGGGAATTTCGGAGGAAGGGATACAAGCAATGGAGGAGAGTGGATGGGAGGTGGAAGGGGAAATGGAGAGGAGGATAAATGAAAGGAGGGTGTATACGAACTGGACGAAAATTCAAAATTCAAAATTTAACCCAGATTATAAGGAACTGAAACAAGGGATGAGGAGAGCGCAATATATAGACTGTCAAGAGATAGGAAAATATGAGAAAGTAAGGTTAGCAAGATATAGGACAGGGGCGGAACATGGGGCGGCAAATTATTGGAGAGGACAGGAGGAGACCAAATGTAAAGTATGTGGAGCAGCAGAGGAGACATTAAAACATGTGATAGAGAAGTGCGAGAGGATGAGTAATAAAGCAAAGGAGAAGAAGGTAGGGGAAGTACTGAGGGAAGATGGTGGAGGATGGAGATGGTTAAAGGAATTAGATAAAGAAAGGAGGAGTAAGCAGTAGGGATAGAGGTGAGCAGGACATAGACGCGCCAGATCGAACTTCAAATGGGAAGGAAGATAAGTGACAAGTGTATGATTGTATGTCTGTATGATAGATATTAGTTATTACACGAGTAGGATTAGATATTAGTAGATGGATTGATTGTCAGATAGTAGTATTATTATTTATTATTATTATCATTATTATTTATTTATTTATTTATTTAGTTATGTATTTTTGACCGACTGTAAAGAAACGGGTTACTGTAAATCTCTCTCTTTCAATGCCCTGTGGGCAAGGAATAAAATTATACTACTACTACACTTCGCGCTATTTGCAAGCGATTTGTCACCCAGTCGCAAGGCGCATGCGCAGAGTGACGTCACATTCGCTTAGCCTCGCTGGCACCAACTTGCGCGAGCGAATGGCGTGCATTCGTCGGCTAGTAAAGTTTTCGCGAGGCGAAACAATCGCAACCAATGGCACAGCAGAGGTCAAATCACGTGATCACCTCTACGTGTTTGATCGCGCGTAAATAGCACCGCCCAGTGTATGGTGACAGTGCGAAACCGCCAAAGAAAGGGGTTCCTCTAGGTGGCGCCACCTGCAAATCGCTTTCCAATAGCGCGAAGTGGATGACGGGCATTAGTGTGGTGGCTACAGCCAAAAACGCTGCACTTTATGATAAGTTTTTGAAATTCTGTGTGGCTGTTGTGGACAATAACACCTTTCATTTCCGAAGGGGAACCACCTCGTAACCCCCTGGATTGAGCAAGTACATATTATCCAGGATATTTTTAATTCTACCTGGTTGATTTAGAAACTCTTTGGTTTGTTTTATAGGTGGATATATAAAGCACATTTA
>JAVBJR010000088.1:0-2670 GCA_031546965.1 Dysgonomonas sp. | reverse complement strand
CTGAGTGAAGCAAGTCGAAGGGCGGGGATAACGAGGGGCGAGGGCAGGGACTCGTCCATTTAAAGGGGTGGCCGCGTTTAGGCTGCACCCGAGCACCCGAGCAGATGACGTCATCCAGGTGCAGTCTAAACGCGGCCAGCCCTTTAAATGAACGAGTCCCGGCCCTCGCCCCTCGTTATCCCCGCCCTTCGACTTGCTTCTCTCGGTGTTGGCACGACAGTACCTACCACATTTTTGTGGTTTTAGCCCAAATTAATTAATGGTCATTGCCAGGTATTTTGGGGAGTAAAGAACCCAAACGTCCTACATTTACATTGGACCTTGAATGCACGCGTCACCGACGACCATTGCACGCATTTTCTTACAGGGGAAGTGTTGCATGAGCTAACCTTGTCCCTCTAATAACCTTGAGTCAGACCGTCTAACTTAATACTACAATAAGGTTAGTTCTAAAGCAGGTTAGGAAATCTGAAGTTTTGCCTATGCCGAGTTTGGGCAACTGCTTTTCCTTCCCAATTGGTGGCGCTGCCACCGAAGTTCAGTAGGGAAGTTTTATTAGAAGCCTGTGTGGTGCGTCGGAATAAGTTCTAATGGCGTAGTTTCGAACGCTAATCACATTTGTTTCGTGTACAAAGGGGGAGTTCGAACTGGAATAAGTTCGAATAATTTATCAGTAAGGATCGAGACGGAATAAATGTAAGTTTACATTAATATGAATCAAATTTTTTAATTATGGTCAGCATTTGAAAATTTAAATGTTGTAGCGTTGCAAATACACAATATAAAGAAATAGGAGGTGACACTGATGTAGGTTGTCTACTTGTAATTTTATCCAACATGAGAACTCATACACATAGGTAGGGCTCTAGCAACTCAACTGGATACAAAGACACTTGGCTCCCTTTATATAACTTTGTGGGCGGAAGCCACCATTTTGGGCTCTAGAAGGTTCTAGAAGCTTATAGAGGCAGGCAGGAAGTGCCAAAAATACTCCAAACATGCACACAGTTCGGATGTAAACATGATCATAAAACAGGCACTGAAGGCCCTTTGCCTAAGTATAGCATGCACACAATTCTTGTACCTAGTTTTACATATATTTTCTTACACACTCCCCTTTTGGACTGGGCATAACCGTCCTCGGGTTCAGTCCAGTGGAACAGGTCACTGTGTTGCTTCCTTGTCTGACGCACCTTGCTGGCCAAGACTGCTGGTGGCTCTGGTGGTTCTCCGCACGGGCCCGGCAGGGCCCGGATCTTGTGGTGTGGTGGCAGTGGAGCTGGCGACTTGCTTCTTTGGTCTCCCACGCTTCCTTTTGGGTCTTATGGGGGCTGGGTCCTCTGCAATAGTGCTTTGGTAGGGGGTCAGCATACTTGCATGGAACTTACCAATTGGCACATTGGGTTCCCCTGTCGCTGCAATCTCGTACGTCGTCGGCGAGACAATCGTGCAAATGACATATGGTCCATCTCGTCTGGGGATGAACTTTGCCGACACATTGCTCACTGCCGAGCTAATCGCTGTGGAAGTCACCAATACCTTGTCACCGACTTGTTGCTTTGGGCTAGCCACACAATGTTGGTCTGCATACTCCTTTCTCTGATCTTGCTCGCTCTCTGGCATCTCTAAGGGTGTCTGCAAGCTTCTTTAGATAAGGGGTGATCTCTGCTTATCCCAAGCGCTGTGGTCCTCGTCCACTAGAATTGCGAGTTGCGGTTTTAAATCTCTGTTCTTCCTCTCAACAGGGTTGGCTTGAGGGTGGTATAGGGGAATTAGGGTTTGGTTCTTGCCTAGGCAATGGGTTACAAGTTGCATCGTTGTACTAATGAATTGCACACCATTGTCACTGATGACTTTCCTAGGGAAACCAAACCGCAAGCAAATTTCCTCAACCAATAATTTTGCACAGGCCTCTGCTGTGGCTTGCTGGAGCGCAAAGAATTCCACCCACTTGGTGGCCACATCTTCAATGCTAAGGATGTGATGGTTAGGGCATAAGCTTGTAGCAGGAGAGCCCAGCGGTCCAAGCGTCCTGATGGTGAACGCAAGCTCATCAACCATCTGAGGGTTTGGTGATCTGTGCTGACGTTAAATTTGGAGCACTCAATGTAGCCCCGAAACTTGGATACTGCCCACACCACTGCAAGCGCCTCTCGTTCTGTGGTTGTGTAGTTCCGCTCTGCCGCTGTGAGAAGCCTGCTCGCGTATTCGATGGGTCTTTCATCATGTGCCTCCCCTTGCAATAAAACTGCTCCGAGTGCATAGTGACTGGCATCAGTTCTCAGTGAAAAGGGTAGGCTCTCATCAGCTTGGCGAAGCATAGGAAGGGTGGTCAGCCGTTTTTTCAGCTCGCGGAATGCGCGCTCCTCGGATTCCGTCCACTCCCATGTCGTTTCCTTTCTTAATAGCTTAGTAAATGATTGAGCGATTTCAGCAAAGCTTAGTACAAACCGTCGGTACCAGGAACCGGTTTTGACAAATGTCTTTATTTCCAGAACGTTTCTTGGGGCTACCATGTCTGCGATAGCCGTTACCTTATCTGGTTTGGCCTGGATGCCTTCTGGGGTGACTAGATGTCCCAAGTAGCTTACTGTAGAGCACGCGAAGACACACTTTGCTCGATTGGCTCGGAGGGAGAACTTGTCTAGTCGCTCAAACACATGTCTCAGG
>JAVBJR010000559.1:0-2945 GCA_031546965.1 Dysgonomonas sp. | reverse complement strand
TAAGGGATTCGTTGACAAAAGGGCCTGTTAGTTTTAAGTACATAGCAGAAGAAGAAACGGGCACTGTGAGCAACATCGAAATAATTGCTGATACTGAATCCAGCAAATTTCAGTAAGCAAACTATCAATTCATTGGGAACCATTATAAAAATGTTGTCAATTGTTTGTAGAATCTATTGAATTACTGCTTGTAATATTTTAAAAATAATTCTATTTTATATCATTGAAGAAATATATCTTTGAGAGTAAATCATGGTTAAAATATATCTTTTGTTTTAGATGCCAGTATAATTTTGATGTCAGTCAGGATTCTGGCAAAAGTGAAGAAACTCGTTTCTACACAGTTAAAGAAGGCAATGGGACCTTATGGCATTGGGGCTGGTACTTCCATTCGGAAAATGTCCATATCTTTCGTAGTTGTCAATTCAGCCCAGATATGCGTTCAAGTCAATCGTATGGTAAGATTTCTACTCTGATTTTCAATATAAAAACCAACTATATGAGAAAACTTATTGTGAAATATTGCACGGAAACCTAATATTTATTCTTTCCTTGTACAGTCAAACCTCTATAACTGATTGTAAAACTTTCAGTATGTCGAAAATTTGATGTAAAGAAGCTACTTGTACTTAAAAAATGTCTGCACTATAAACCATGCAATAATGATCTAGCAAATTTGTTCAAATATGCGTTAATTTCACGCATTCTTTCAACCTTTTCACCAGTTGTAAAAATATTTAGGAAAGTTACTCTTGTACAAGATTTTCTCTGCAGGGACAGAAAAGTGTTTTTCAGTTAGAGAAAAAGATAACATGAGAAAAATATGGATTTTGGCGGGGAATAAAATAATGCGTTCATTTATAGAAAACTTCAGTTATGGAAGTTTCAATTATTGAGGTTTGACTGTATGATTTACATTTTTTATATGCATGTGACGATACATTTGTTACAAATTTATTTCAGGATCTATTGTGGTATACGTAAGAGTAGACCATGAACAGGAAGGCGATGACGCTCTCGAACAACTTACTTTTTTGAAAAAAGTTAAATTTGACCGTACAATTGTACAATGCATTTAACGCCGCATTATTAATTAGCGGTTATCAAAAACAAATCGCTATCAATGCACATAAACGTTGAAGCAGCATGCCGTGAAACCATATATAAATACGCTGTATATGTAATTAGTTCCATATTATTTCTGAAAACACTGATGTTGCATCTATACATGTAATGTTGTGTACCTATTAAACGACAATCAACAGAATCACTGTCTTGCATTTATATCTTCATTGGTGTTTATTTTGCAATATGAAATATTGTATTCAAATCCAGCGCCAAAACCTTTGATTCGACGTGACGTCACATGCGTACTTCGTTCCGCCCTCTGTCGGCCGAATGATGAATCCAAGGAGGTTGGAAGGATTTTTGGGTTGGATGGAGGTAGCACTCCCTATACCGTGTGCTCGGTCAAGTGGCGGGCACCGGAAAAATAATCTGCTTGAGCTGGCGTTAGGTCTAATCAACTTAACGTTTTCTAGGTGTTTTGAAAGAACTATTCTACGATTACATTATTTTAACACAGGCGAAATATTCTCATTCTTGATATTCTCCAAACACAGTACGCCTTATATAGTAAAGGCTTGGCCAATGCATTGTGACGTTATCAAAGAGGACGTTGGTTCTGCAGGACTGCTCCAAGGTGATGTGCTTATTAAAATGAAAACTCCCAAGCACGCCACCTAGCTAGGAGCAATCCTAACAAACCAACGTCGAATCAACGACCTACGTGATATGACATCACAATTAATGCAGTGGCCAAGCCTTTACCAAGGAGATATAGTAGAAGGAGGCGAAAGCGAGATTGATGGAGCGGCCCCGTTCTGGTTGCCGATGACGTCACCACATTCGCGACTTTTCGCCCATAGCCACGACTACCAAATCGGATCTAGTCGGCCATTTTAAAGCGAAGCGCTATGCCAATAGCAAGTAGATCATGCATGTATTTAAAATTTAAAATAATCACTGTTATGCCAATTTAAGGTTGGATTAAATGAATGACAGAACGCAAGAGCAGAAAGAAAAAAAAACAAGTAAGTTGGGTGAATTAATTATGATTGTAAATATTGTAAATTGTGATATTGTTATTAAATGGAATCATTGAATGGAACGCACCATTAAACAACATTCAATTTACAGTATATTCGTGGAACGACGAGCTTTAAAATGGCGTCTGCGGCGTGTTCCAAACTAGTTCCAAATCCACTGTAAACCACGCCTATGGCAACGCCCATTCATGGAACACGTATCACAGTGGGAGTTCGACAGTTAGCATTGGGTTTCGTCTCCTTCTAATCTAACTCCTTGCCTTTACTGTACAACGCCTGTTTTATTTAAAAATAGAAATGCAACAAAATTGCAATATATTGAGCACAGGTAATTTTTTTGGACTGACGTGTATCCATACCTGTCAATTTCCCAGGTGACGAAATAATTCCTGACAATCTTATTCCAAACGATCTTATTCCCATACGATCTTAATCCCATACGATTTTATTCTCATACGATACAATTCCCGAACCATCTTATTCCAATACGAAACTATTCCGAAACGATTTTATTCCACAACGATGTTATATTTCTGATGAATTTAATCCATGACGATCTTATTCCGGCGACCCGTTGAAACTAAGGCTACATTATCACTTTTGCAATCGAGGTGATCAGTGCACTCCCTGTAGGGAAAAAGTGGAAACTACGCGTGTGACACCAATGAGCTGTATGTTGTAACGGTTCGCCACCGTTCTGATGTATTTCTAACTCGCTGGTAATAAGTGGAGGCATGAATTAACACAACTGGTTTAATATATCGCCAAACACGGCCTTCTTCACCCTCCAACTCACCCTATGGACATGGCCACTTGCCATGTCCACCATACAACAAT
>JAVBJR010000636.1:0-2639 GCA_031546965.1 Dysgonomonas sp. | reverse complement strand
TCTACTGCCAGCATTTTTAGGATTTTCAACAATTCGCAATCTCGTCAGCAGAAAGTCAAGTTTAAGCGTGTTGCGTCTCATTGCCTTGGCCTGTGTAGCTTCTTTCCAAGCACCAACAACGTTATCCAGGCTAATCATTCTCACTTTTGGTTCTGGAGCGGCTTTTCTTGTGTTCGCCGTCACGTTGACCAGCGTGGACAGAACTCAAAGGTACTGTGTACATGAACATTTATTTTATATAATAATTGCAACTACAGTTGCAATTTGTAATTAAACCTAGCAATATATATGCATGTTATAAATACAATAGATAAAGCTGTAGATAAAACTATACATTCTGCAATATTACATGGAGTATATGTGCCTCAGTTTTTAAAAGATAACTGCAGTTTTGTGCCATAAAATGTTGGGTTTTCACCATTTTATGGCACAAAACAGCAGTAATTTTTTAAAAACTGAGTTATTTTTTTGCTAAGGATATAGCTGAGCAAATATGAGAATTTGTATAACTTTACCATACTTTGTTTTAATCACTTGGTTAGCATGTTATGTAAGATATGCACAATCGAATGACACTCATAACATTAACGCTGTACTTTTAGACTTTGGACGGTATTTTATTGTTCTTTGTCACCATAGAAGTATAATTACATCACACTAGGGTATATGCGACATTCCTCATCTATGGTCATGTACAAAGTTATACATAAAGTACACCTATAATTTTTCTGAAGGTATAATTATACCTTCGGACTAAATATTATATTTTAACTTATATATTCATATGTACGTGGGCTATCCGGAAAGTATTAGCTGTTTTTTATTTAAAAATCCAAAGCTGTTGTGATGCCAAATGTTAATTGGCAAAACGTTTAGCATTCGCCTTAAACTATTTTTTTTAAATGTTACCGTATTTTTAACAAGTCTATTGGCCCGAGGAAAGAGCGGCTAAAGTCCCATCATGTTACCGCCTGTGTGTTATATACAGGTTTATTTAACGAGTTTGAACTGTCAAACTTTTGTGAAATGAAATGGCATACAGGTCACTTATTAACAAATGTTAAAAACAAATCACTGTAAAATCAACAGAGTTTACATCTTCCAGAATTAATTTACATGGCGACAAACAATAAACACTCAAAATGCAGGAGTTGCAACGCCATTACTGACAATGCCAATGAACTGCAGCGGATAGCAGGTTGCCATATCTCAGTTTTCGTATTCACTTAAATATTAGACCAGTGGAAACTTCCATTGGATATTTCGGGACACTTACCAAGGTCCCTCAGACCTAAACTTAGGTTCGGGCCATGTTTATGGCCCTGTTTACCAATCCTCCGATTGGTCCGCTACTGCTGTCCTTGGAAGAACCTCCAGTGTTTTTATTTTTTTCGACAGTGTTCTTTCATTCCTCGATGTATTGACTTCATGTAGTGCACTCCTAAATTGGATTAAAAGTTAGTTCTTTGTTCATCAAGTGGTTGCGAGTCAATGCAGTATGGCGTGGGTACATATGCATACTAACACAACTGAACTCCCACAACTGGTGACCCGGACGTGATCAGAAACATGCAACCGACGTGATTCGCAATCGCCCCCGTGGCTTGCTCGAGCCGGGGGTGAAAGTCCTGCAATGGACACCAGCCGCCACCGCGGCTTTAGAGGCCACCAAGGACGCGGTGGCCTCCGCTACTCTCCTTGTGCACCGGCGACCGGAGGCGCGCTTGGGACTTTTTGTTGACATTTCCGACACGGGACTTGGCGCCGCGCTACACCAACTGGTAGGCGCTCTCTGGCTACCACTCGGGTTCTTCTCGAAGAAACTGGGCTCAACGCAGGCCAAGTACAGCGCTTACGACCAAGACCTCTTGGCAATCTACAAGGGGGTCAAGCGGTTCTGGTTTCCACTCAAAGGGTGGTCCTTCACGGTGTTCTCTGACCACAAGCTGCTATCCTTTGCACTGCAGCAGAAGGCAGAGAGTTGTTCTCCCAGACGCCTTCGACAGCTGGAGTTCATCACCCAGTTCACGACAGACATCCGACACATCTCGGGGTCATCCAACACGGTCGCGGACGTATTGTCATGGGTCGAAGAAATATGTTGCAACAGGTTTGACCTGGTCGCCGAAGCTCAGGCGATGGACCCAGAGTTGCAGGAACTCCTCTCCCCTTCCACGTCCCTGTGGCTCAAATGCCAGCAGCTTCTGATGTCAGAGGGAGAGCTGGTAGTGGATACTTCGACAGGCACGGCCCGCCCTTACCTCCCTCCTGGAGCGCGTCGCAACGTGTTTGACACATTGTACAACTTGTCACATCCAGGAGTTTGCGCCACTACTAAACTTGTTGCTGTGTGATTCATCTGGCCTTCGCTGCGGAAGGATTGTCAGCTGTGGGCACGAGCATGTATTCGGTGCCAACATAGCAAAGTGCACCGTCACACCAAATCTCCACCTAGCCTCTTTGCAGTGCCAACCGACCGCTTCGCCCACGTCCACCTTGACCTCATCCAGCTGACGGCTTCGGAGGGGTTTTCTTACTGTCTGACGATGGTCGACCGCTTCACCCGCTGGCCCGAAGCTGTACCCGTGTTTGACATGACAGCAGAGACAGTTGCCAGGGTGTTCTTCACCACGTGGGTG
>JAVBJR010000767.1:0-3183 GCA_031546965.1 Dysgonomonas sp. | reverse complement strand
ATAAATTGGAACAAAGTGTTCGATTGCTACATTTTATTATGATTTATTCCCAAAATAACAATTCTGTAACAGTAATGGTTTCTTAAATACTTCCTTTTTTGTGAAATTTATTAGATACGATAATCACGATATTCATGTCTTCTGTAAGTATCGATATCGATAAAACGATACATCACTTGCATTATGCAACCTGCCAAAATGAAGCTGGTGTTTACATTTTTTTCATTACCACTGTGAAAACCATTATTATTTGAAAATCAAAACTATTTTTATTTATTTTATAATCCAATCAATAATTTAATTTTCTACAGGGAGCCGTTTAGGCCAAAACCCCTTTTGCAACACAGTTGGAAATGCCGGAAAACCCGGCACAGACAGGCAGGGGTCGCTCCGTAACCATGTCACAATGTCCAGCAATTTCAGGAAACCGTTACTGAATGCAGGGGTCGTTCTGTAATCCTGTTACAATGTCCGGAAATGATCGAAAACCGCCACAGGAAGGCAGGGGTCGTTCCGTAATCATGTCACAATGTCCGGAAATGACCAAAAACCGCCACAGGAAGCCAGGGGTCGTTCTGTAATCATGTCATAACATCCGGAAATGTAAGAAAACAGTCACCTTACAGGGGTCGTTCTGTAATCATCTCACATATCTTACAGGCACAATGACCCATCTTCTGGTCGTAGTATTCTGCAATGGACATCCCTATTTGTTGCAATGAAATCCCAGGTTGCACAGCATTTTGTGTTTGATGCAACATTTACGGAAGTTTAGGCCTATTTCGCAAATCTAACGACTCATGAAAGTCCCACGAGTCCCTAAACCACGCCTCTTTCTGTCTACGTCATACCTCAGATTTCGATACATTTTTAGGCCACCATTCGTCGTATTACGAAACGGGAAGTGGCAAACAGTTTCTTTTTACTTCATCTTTATGTTTATTGAAACACCAAGAAAACCGATGAGACTAGTGATGGTGTAATAATGGTTATCCTGCAGGAAGATTGCCAATCGATCTGTATAGTTAATACGTTTTTTAGATTTTGAAACAAGATGTGAACACATTAAAGTCATGATACTTACCTTTTTTATGCGGTCCTGTATATATCCTTCTGTTGCCAACATGTGCTGCATATATGAGTACCTGGTAGTCGGAGAGGAAATCCTGAAACTTTCTCGCCTCGTCTACTCCACATGGACCCTGTAGAACGTTGGCATCGGTGTGCAGTTTTTCAGCTAAACTCTTTTGTAGAGTATTCTTGCTGTTTGTTATTTGTTTGTAAAGTTTAATATTTTCATCCGTAGGATTCTTTGTTTTCCGTATTGCAGCAATGCCCACAACAAGTGCCCTCGCCATGCATAGTTCGTCATTGTTGATGATGGTCACCAACGACTGTTTTCTGGAAGCCCATTCACTAAGTTCCATCGTTGTGCGATTGTTCATGTGCTTGTGTGTTTTTCCACTTCCTTTGGGTGGCATATCGGCACGGATAATATTTATCCGTACCTCGCCACCTTCCAGAAGGATTTTTTCATTAGAATTTAATATCTTGCATAGATCGACAATGATCCGTTCATGATCGAATACGGATGCTTCCATGAACGGGCCATTGTAAGGTCTGTTTAGACCGTCAGCATCCATGCAAACCCTAATCCTGCTATCGTTTCCAGTCACACTAAGCACATCATTGAAAATACTATCCATAATTTGATGCACGCGGATTGGAAATTGTGAAGGGTCGATGTCAGTCATATTCTTAAATCGGGCTTGGTAGTCATCACATTGAAGGTTAAATTTTTTGTTGAAGGTCTTTTTTACAGACCGCAATTCGTAGAAGTGGTTCACATCGTTGTTGTTGGCGATTTCCGCAGAATTATCGGTGATGGTATCGTTGGTAGGAGGCGCAGTGTGGAAGGCCCATTGAGGATGCTGATTATCGTTTGCAATGGCGAGGCGCAGTTGTTTGGACACATTTGCTGCACTTTCACTGGGCAATTTTCTTTTGGTGATCCCAGAAGGTCCAGGCAGGGCATTGGGAGTTTCACCACCTCCTCTTTGGTGCATACTCTGAAAGAAAGAAAAAATAACATTTTATACAATCCGTTATCACATATTAATTAATGTATCTAACTCTTACCCTGGTATTAGAGGGTATTTGCTGGCAAAGAACAGATGGCCCCGGTTGGGGTTCCATCATATGCATATTAGCCTAAGTATTTAAAGTAAGTAATTATTATACAGGTTTGTATTAAAAAAAGTACATTGCATCACATATACTAAACTTACATCTTCGGCAGCAGGGACATTTACATTTGTCATGGGCTACCGTAAATACATATCATTAGTACAATGACATAATACTTGTATTGAATTGACAAAAAGGCTTAACTTACAACATTCATCATAAATTCTTCGATTATTTGATTTTCGTCCATATCACATAACAAATTGTCCACATCATAATTGTAGTCCATAAGCTATATGCATATTTATATATTTGTATCATATTGACAAATAAATGTACCCTAATATATCCGTACGCAGTCATCATTTTCCAATAATGCTCTGGAAACAACTTTGTTCCAATATTCATCATCGTCCACAATTGTATTCTACACAATCATCATATTTTATGCATAGTTTAAAGCAATGTCATCATTATACAACATGCTCATATTTTTCACAATTATTTAAATACTTTAAAACCTACTTAACCCTATTTCATATCATTCCTGAAGCCTATTTCGAATCATGCCATACACTGTATATAACATACATATATATATATATATAATGTCTAAAACAAATAAGCAAATAAACGGTGTTAAAAACAAAAACAGAAGATAAAACAAACTTTATGCACTTACCATAGTTGCTGTGTTGAACGGGTCCATTTGCAGATTTGGTTGATATGGTGAAAAAAGTGATGAAAAACTTTTGATCTGATGATACTGAATATGTTGTTGATGATTTGTTGAGTTGCTGATGATATTTTACACAGATGTAGTTGTTTATGATGTAGCTGCTGATGAAGATTATAATAATAAGCCTAAGGATGCACTGATGTGAACCACTGACACTGCATTCAGGGCAGAAGAACAAACTGTGGTTGCATGTGATGCAAACGCTTCCTTATATAAACTTTTTGATGACATGTTCAAACTTGATTGGTAATTTTTAA
>JAVBJR010001261.1:0-5165 GCA_031546965.1 Dysgonomonas sp. | reverse complement strand
TAAAGCAAATATTGTTTGAGAAAGTTGAAGCAACAATAAGCATTCAAAACAACCAAAATGCATGGGACTACTTTTTCCACCTGTGCGGCTGTGCACACCTGCAATATGCGGCTACATTCTATATATTCCCTCCCGTATTGCCAATGAATACACTTGTTTTCACACAACCTTATCCCAAAAATTTCCCAAAAATCCCAAAAAATGCCATAGTGTATAGTCTATGGTCTCAAAATTAAAAAAAAAAACATGCAAAAAATTCAAAAACTATTTCAAAACATGTCATAAAATCCCAAAAAAATCCCCAAAAATGCCATAGTGTATAGTCTATGGTCTCAAAATTTCAAACCAAAAATTCCAAAAAAATCCAAAAAAATCCTAAAAATTCCAAACAAATCTCATAAAATCCCAAAAAAAATCCCAAAAAATGCCGTAGTGTATAGTCTATGGTCTCAAAATTTAAAAAAAAAAATAATCCAAAAAATTGCAAAAAATTCCATAAAATCTTAAAAACTCCAAAAAAAATGCCATAGTGTATAGTCTATGGTCTCAACATTTAAAAAAAAATCCAAAAAATTCCAACAAAATTCCAAACAAAAATCCCAAAAAATCAAACAAAAATTTCATAGTGTATAGTCTATGGTCTCAAAATTTAAAACAAAATCCCCAAAAATTCCATACTGTATAGTCTATGGTCTCCAAATTTAAAAAAAAAAATCCAAAAAATTCCATAAAATCTTATAAAATCCCAAAAAATGCCAAAAAATCCCAAAAAATGCCATAGTGCAACATGCTACTACCTTCAGTTGCCACGTACTATAATCATGTTTTTCCTGCAGTTGTGATCAATTCCTTTTACTGATCCGCATTTAACATACACAGCAATGGCAATAACGATTTGACAGTGAGTCTGCGGTTTACAAATGTGTTGATTTTACATATTGGAGTATGCAGAAAAAGGGGTTGTTCCGTGCATGTCATTTGTGCATTTACCACCAATTCACATGTCTGTACAGCCAGTATGCGGCCATGGATTCAGAAGAACGACTGAAATTGATAACCAGCTACTTACAATTGGAAGAAAGTGCCAGTTCGCAATACTAGCACGTCCATGCACGCACAGTGTCAGGAATTATGTAACAGACGAACGGCATTCACCCATACAAATGCAGTGTCACTTTCTGCGGTCTGTGGTACTCATTGCAACCGGTCCATGCGGTGTCTGTCATATTTGGTAATCAAAAGTCATGGATAAAATGATGAATGGTGCATGACAACATGTCCTCACCACAGCTAACATGCATGTCCAAAAAACCTAGGTTTTGGTATTTCACTTCCAATGAGTTGCAAATAACGTGCTTCACATAGCGAACAGGCATATTCAACAGATAAGAATATAGAACACAAAGGAGTAGTGGAGAACAACAAGGACCTTGGAAGACAGCGGCGTTTTTTAGGTATTATTGTTATATACGCCAAACCATCATTAAAAACCACATGGAAACGAAAATAGGCCTATTTTGGTCATTTCGTTGCGCAAATCGGAGTAAAATTTATCCAAGTTGTTCGCGGGGTTTAGGCCTCGGTAGATTGTGCTGTCTGGTGATTAATTACAATTCTTTGTTCAAACCTTTTTCAGTACCTACATACACTTAAGGGAACCTCCTAGGCAACGATTGGTACCTGGCCACGTTGCTGACAGTATATACAGTGGCTCGCTGGATACTCTGAGGACCTTCCATCAAATCCTGCCACTGAAGAAACAACAAAAAACAATTAACAAAACAAAATATCATACACAGATGACTAGTTTTGCATTACGTCCTGAAGCCTCGGGTTCCTATTTCGTCATCATATGGCCCATTCCTTTTAATCTTCCTGCTTTTCCATTCCTTGCCCATTGCACCTGTTGATCCTCCGCAAAATAAACTATGACGGTTAACAATAAAACGCACTCACTTTTCCTCAATACCTCCTGTTTCCTGCATTCATACAAACAACAGACACTCCATTTGTCCTGGCTGCTAAACAAAAATTGACATTACAACAACATTTTTCTCAAACTTTCGTTTCATCCCCATAAGTATGAAACCCAAAGTTGTGAAGCAAGTGCTTCAGTACTGTTTGATTCAGCACCAAGTTGTACATCAATGCCTGCATTCCAAGACTTTATATGACTGGTCAAATTATATTTGTTTGGAAATGTTCATTTAGCTTGTGAATTACTCAGATACTAGGGATCGCAGGTCAGCAGTTAGCGGTCGGGAGTTCCGGCCATCTGGTACTCGGTTCACCACTCATTAATGAGAACCCGTCAAGTGGATACTGGAGAAGACCAACAATAATTATCAGCCAAGGACAACCCAAATCTTCTATATAACAAACTGAACATTCGCTTTACGCAACTAAAACACGTCCAATGTTGTATATTGTAACGACCCACGTCGTTTTACTGTTGCTTTCCCCTCAGTGCTCGCTTTTTGCATGCATTATTGATAAAGATCCTTGTTGTGCATCATGGTCAGTTACCTTACTGACCATGGCCCCAGGGTTGCGAACTCGGGACTTCCTGGAGTTGTTGTTCTACATACTTCCAGGAAGGTCTTTATTGTTAGAGCGCACCAGGATGTAGGCTGGGCTGTGCGTGGCACGCCCCTTAGGGTCCTAGCAAATTGCCTGCTAGGGCCAAAAGGCCTAACATCCTATTTGTCCTGATTGAACAGTACCTTTCTTGGATGGGAGAGGAAGAGTTAGAGAGAGTTGTGACCCTGACTTGGTAAAGGGAAGACAGGGGACTTTGTCTTGCCAAAGGGCCAACAGCAGAGAGTGGAGTTTGGTGCAGCCTACGAGTTTTTGTACATCAAATTATGGTTACGTGTGAGTAATTAAAGTAGAGTTTCCTAAGACTTGTGCAGATTAATTATTTGGGTGAAGGCGGAGGAGTTGATAGCGTGTTAGGAACGTTATAATATGTAACCACGCTTACAAACATTCAGCTGTCTCCTACATTTTCAACAACCTTTACTTTTACGTTCCACTGTCTCTTCCCACCTTGGTTATTTGTTAAAACCAATTTCATTTCTGTTCCCTGGGACGCACAAAATTTATTGCGCCGCATGTGAACACTTTATAAAACTCAATGTCAACGTTACCCTCTGCTATGATAAACCATCCCATTACCTTCCCATTCCTCAACCTGCAGTTGTTCCAAAAACATTTTCCTCTGACATTTACACGACTTCAACTATAAATGTCATATATATACATACACTGCAAAACCTTGTTTTAAGAACACGTTTCAAAGGAATTGGAAATATGTCAATATGCCAAATTACTTGTTACTCAGTTATAATTTCAATGACATTACCAACTCTATACGTCCTGCATTTACAAACTGCCACACATTGCTAATATATAAATGTATTTCATTTCTACAGAACGGTGATTTCAATAAATCACTTCATTCGTTTGCGTATTCTTTATGCCATATCCATTAGTCTTGCAACAACCTGCCCATATTGTACATAATTACTAACATTAATTTCCATTTGAAAGTACAAAAAACTAGCAACAGTATAAGTGCCCTCCAGCAACAATTTTCACAGAAAACTTACATTTCCTACATACTGTACTAACGTTAATTTCATATCCTTGGCAAGCCCCACATCAGACTGGTGTGATTTTTTCCTATTTTTCAGCGGTACCAATTTCATATAGCAAACTTAACAAAAATGATCCACATTTTTTGCATAATAACATATACCACTATTTGTTATATAGTTCATTTCATGTTATCTGCCGCCTAATCATAAATAGCATCCATTGTGCACCATTCAATTTCATATTATTACCATTGCAATGGTATATTCTTTCATCCAACAACAAATTGTGAACCACCACATGGTGCGATTATATCTCATTTATGGGTTAACATCACACACTTGTGCATCTATTCTTATGGTCACACTAGTCAAAAGCTTTAGTTACATGCCATGTACTACAGTACGTGGAAACCAATCGCCGAGCTAAATTACAATGTTTTTGCTAAGGAATTCAGATTCACTATAACGTCATAGTTACTTCTTTGTACAGTGGCTGCCACCACTCCAAATTTCCTACTACACGGCACAATCCCTGAAGGCAATTAAACCAACACCAGCCTACGTATCTTTACTTTAAACATGTGCCTTTCACCAGAAAAAAACAGGTATTTCATCGCAGACACAGCTTCTTGCTATCCAAACACTTCACTTCCAGTATTTAATTCCACATCGCTGACGGAGAGCGAGCCGATGTCCCTTAGGCTATACACCCCTCTGCATGCCTTGGCGCAATCGCTCATCGAGCCTCTCGTCATTAAGCAACGTTTACGTAGATTGGCACAACATGCCACTGTCTTCAACATCCACTACCACCAGTACGAATGCACAGGCCACTACAATAGTGCCACATCTGAGGGGAATTTATACTATGCCATTTCATGACAACCACACTGTTTGGTACTCTGCACTGCAATCACAATACTCAATACCATTATGCATGATCTTATGTATATAAGAAGCTGTCCCGCCACATAATACCTCATCTTTCCAATTAAATCTTCTGCAAACAAATTCCTATTTTTTTTTTTATTTCTGATACTCATTGTTTGCTTCACAAAATAAATAAACAAACACCAGTTTGGATCCTGAGCAATCAAGAATTGTGCCGGTAAAAACGCAGACAATATTTAGCAAACGGTGTATAACCGTCCTCTATACCAAATCTGAATTCCCATCCACGATTTAAAAAAAAAAAACTTTAAGTTGTTTCAATGTCTCATGTTGTTAACTTCTTGCAGTATAACAACCGCAGCAGCATGGTAAATGGTTTCCACAGTACACGCATTTCCAGTTTTTAAAACACCACATCTAAAAGCACTCATATTTACTGGTTAACATTTTGCATGGAGTCAAGTTAATTCTTCCATCATTAATTTTGTAAATCTCACCCACATATCAGGCTGACAAATAACATGGTTACCAGCATACTTTCCTGTACGTTATATCACAGGCCAAAATCAACTGGTTTGAATTTAACTTTCAGAAAACACACATTTTGTTAATGTGCACTGCTCAAACAAGTACATAAATCACACCAATCATCAATGGCTTTACCAAGGACATTCA
>JAVBJR010000698.1:0-3681 GCA_031546965.1 Dysgonomonas sp. | reverse complement strand
TACTTCCATAATCACACCTGGTTCTGGGATGCTTGCCACGTTAATGTCCACCCCTACTAATTCTTCAAAGAATTTCACCGTATCCATAGCTGCGAGCAAGGTGGGATCATCACAGCTATCCTCTAGTTTTTTGGATCTTTCGGAGGGGCTTTGTCTACTTTTGCTTTGGGACAATTCCTAGCGAAGTGACCTTCCTCCTGACAATTAAAACAGTGTGTCTATCTAGGTTTCCCATCCGGACCTATCGGATTTAATTTTTCCCGCACCTGGCCGGTTGTACTCGTCCCTGGTCGGTTGAAAGTTTGTTTGTTACCCCCTGTCATCTGGGGTTTTTTACTCTCCTCTTTTTGGGGTTTGGAGGGAGACACCTCAGTTTGGCTAACTTTTTTGGGTTGCCAGTCGGGGTTTCTATGGGGTCCTTGCCCCTGGTTCCTATGCCCTTTACCTTTCTGATGGTGTCCTGAAGGATGTGGTTTGGATTTCCCCTTGTCTCCCTCATTAGTCTCATCTTGGGATTTGGAACTTACCCACCCTAAAGCGGATTGTAGCATTTTGTCCGGGGGTAAAGGACGTTCCCACCTTTGCCTATATTCCCCAACAGCCGCTTCATAAATGGGGGCTTTGTTAATCATTTCGGCCACTGAACTGAAAGGAACTCCCAATAGTACTTTGCTGAACTTCCTATTCAATTTTTCTTTAATTCTGTCCACCTTCTCCATTTCCGTGGCATTTGGGTCTACCATTTAGAAAAATAGCTCAATAGCTAGGATGTAAGAAACCAAGGGTTCATCCCAATCCTGAAATCTTTTCTCTAGTTCTTACTTCATAAGGGCAGTACATCGACGGGGTAAAAAGAGTTTTACCAATTCATGGGTGAATAAATCCCAATCCCTAAACACTTTTCTCCACAACCACCAGTTCCTAGCGGCTTTTTTCAATGTCCCTGGAACTATCTGGGTCATGAATTCTTCCTTGGAATACCCACCCCGCTATCGCATACTCGGCAAACTTCACCAAAAAATCCATTAAATCGGTGGGAGGGGTTCCACTGTGCGTGGGCAACGTCAAATGTTTAGGAGTTCTACCCTTAGCTCCTTTTGGGGCAAATTGAACTGCACATCCAGCTAAAGCTATGCCCATCCCAGGGAAAGGATTTTCTTCTAACCGTTCCCCTCTATCACAAGGTTCCCCGTTTCTAATTTGACCAGGAAAAGGTACTGTTCCCTTTTCACTAGGTCCGCTTGCCGCCAGAGTAGGGTTAACGGTTTCCCGTTCGTCCTCTCTATTTCCTAACGCACCCTGCATTTCCTCACCTTCGCTTGCTGCAGACTCAACCTGGGTTTGGGGTATTATTGGGGTTATCTGGGTTGGTTCCCTGTCATTACCCTGGTTGGGGTTATTCATACCCCCCACTTGGGTTCTACTAAGAGTTTTTTCTCTTATCTGCACAACCATTTCTCTGTTTGATCGAATTTCATCGATTACTTTGGTTCATACCAAAGGGTCTCTCAATTGTTCCTCATTCAAACCCAAAAGCCCACCCAACATTGCCGTGGGGAGAGACCGATTTAAATCTACACTACGAGATTTTGAATGATCACAACTTTTATTTTGTTCAATCTGTGGGGCTTCTCTTTGTGGTGCTTCCATTCGTGTGGAATGGCCCGAGGGAGCAAAGTCATCCTCCTCTAAATTCTCATCGTCCTCTTCTATAAAGGCTTGGTTAAAGGTGTGAGAAACCTTTTCTTCTTCATTAATATTACCCAAATTAGGTTGGTAAGGTTGCCCCCTCCCTCCTCTCGTTCGTACTTGCCCTACGCCACGTCGCGTTCTAGTTCCCGCTCTGGTGCGACCACCCCTTGCACGTCTACCCCTTCCCATACCTCTAACGGTTTTACTAGCGGGTTCGCCGCTTTCTGTTTCGATCTCAAGGTTCGTAAAAACAGTATCTGACACATTTCTAACCGGTTCGGTTTGACTCCTGGATGATCCGGCTGCGGCTCGGTCCTCATCTGAAATTTGCCGTTTCCCGGCTCTGCTCTGAGGGTTTTTCTCACCCTCGGCTACGTTGTCCATTTTCCTAATGGGTTAGTACTCTGTGTAAAGAATTTGCTAAACCAACCGAAATTATGCACTCGCCACTGCTCCTCAATTGGTGCGGGACCCTTTTTAAATGATCCCGGTCGGGCCCCGAATTGTAGAGGTTTTACCCGCCACAATACTCGGCGTATCTAGAGAACTGAGTATTATATGGAAGAATGAAGAAATACAAAATAGAAGTAAAGATATGAGAGAACAAAGATGCTTTAATAAGAATTCACAACTCAAACACTGGTTAACACCAAATAAACTCAAAACCTACTAACTTGGAAAATGACACAAACCCTCGAAAATAGGGACAAACGGTTTTAAAGATACAATACTATAATGTAACGAGACACCTTTAATAAGGCTTTATATTTACCCACCGCACACCCGATTCCTCAGCTCAGGAACCACTCAAAATAGTACACATTACACATCAAGACTCAAAATCCGTTGCAAAAGAGAATGATCCTTACATGTCAACCCAATTTATAGGGACGCTATTTCGAACCAAACCGAAACTAAATTCTATTCGTTAACAACGATTTAAGTCCCACCCTGTCTGGGTTTGAATTTATCAGGACCAATCCAAATATTCACAGCCCATGCCTTAACTTAATCCCCACAGGAATTCCCCTTAGGACATTAACAACCAATGGGAATATTTCTTGCCAAGAACTAATCCTTTACATCCGCTGGAATATATTTGTGTTCCCACGAATATTTTCCCTTATCCAATTAAGAATATTTTGCTCTTTCAGCTTTAAATAATGTTTTCTCTCACAATCTTCTTAATAATATATAAAAATACAAGTAAGGCCAACTTGGGCCGTTACAAGGTGTGAAATGGTTGTAAACATGGAAATTAAAACAGCAGTTGACATAATAATGTTCATAGAAAAGTATGGAAAACCAGTTGTGGTAAAAAGAATGGGTGTGTCCTCTTTTGAACAGGTAACCACGCCCCTTTTGTTGTCACGACGATGACGTTCAGGAACGAGGAAGAATTGTATGTTTTCATGCTTTACAGCCGAATGGCGATTAGAATTTTTATGAGGTTTATATTGTATGTTGCGTAACTTTTTTGTGAGAAGGGCGTAAGTCGCGTTGGTTTTACAATACAATATGTCGGGCCACAACTAGGTTGCCTCTTTCAAGTACCTATACCCTCCCCATACTGTTGAAAAAATCGTCCAACTTTGCTTTAAAACTTCGTACAGTAAGCGCCTCCACTACCTCACTTGGCAACCCATTCCACTCATCCACAACCCTCTGGGAGAAGAAGTGTTGCCGCATCAATAGTCGGGTTCTCTCCTTCCGTAATTTTAAACGGTGTCCCCTTGTCTTACTCTTTCCAACAAATTGGAAAAAGTACTCAGCCCTTGGGTATTTAATGTTATTAAGGCGGAACGAGGCTGTACGCACTCTTTCCTGCCATACCCTACAGCCTCCACCGTAGTGGTAACTTTAAAAATTAGCCATGCCCAGCAAACATCAACAACAATATCAGAAAAATTACAGGAAATAGATTGACGTATTATGTACACATTACAAAATATATCGGTGGTCAGGAAATGATCAATAACAGCCAATAAA
>JAVBJR010000789.1:0-2795 GCA_031546965.1 Dysgonomonas sp. | reverse complement strand
CGGTTAGTCATTTGACACCTATTTCAGAGTGACTTTAGATTTCCTCTAGTCATTTGACACCAATATTGGAGTAAATTTACTCCTTTTAGTGCCATCTTAGACAACAAATTTAATTGTTTTGTAATAATCTTAAAGTATCATTGGATAATTTTGCATATGCAATACAAAATATATTCAATGATATTTACATACCCCACAATTGATAATATAGCCGACTTTGATAATCTTTCACTATAATAGAATCCGCTTAAGGTTGAAGATCGTTGCATGGCAGCGCCACCAAGCGGGCGGGATGTACATCTCCATGACAAATATTCCGATTTTACGAAATATTGTTGTAACCAAAGTTGGCTACGTAAATTCGCAAATTAATTTGTTGCTATTACTGCTGTAAGAGTTGGCCTTTCTACCTTTGCAAACCCGACATATGGATGAGTAATAGCCGCCCGTAGAAATCTTCACAAACATGTATGGCACCAAAATTGTACTTCAGACACTGCTGTGTATTAAGTTTGATTGCTACAGACTTGAATTTTTGTGAATTTAGAATGCCATGACATCTTCAAAAACTTGGAGAGATATTTTGAAAACAAAATTTTGATTATTTTATATTTAAATAAAAATTTATATTTTCAGCAATTGTAATTAATTTCAAGAAAATTTGCAATATATTTTAATATATCTCTCCGAGTTTTCGAAGATGTCATGGCATTCATTCTAAATTCACAAAAAAATTCAAGTCTGTAGCTATCAAACTTAATACGCAGCAGTGTCTGAAGTACAATTTCGGTGCCCATGTTTGCGAATATTTCTACGGACGGCCATTACTCATCCAGATGTCGGGTTTGCAAAGGTAGAAAGGCCAAATCTTACAGCAGTAATAGCAACAATTTAATTTGCAAATTTACATGGCCAACTTTGGTTACAACAATATTTCGTAAAATCGTAATACTGTATTTGGCATGGAGATGTACATCCCGCCCGCTTGGTGGCGCTGCCATGTAACGATCTTCAACCTTAGTTATATTTCTTATAGTATATTCGCACTGAAATTTAAAAATGTTTAAAGCAATCCAGAACAGGATTTATCTTAGATGGGTTTCCAAGCAACACAGTGTGCAATTTCCAAAATATAATGTGTTTAAACTATAACCGAATAGTTCGTTATAGCCGGGTTTTTCCTATATCACGCAATGTAATTTTCAAGGGACCACAAGTTTTGTTCGTTATAACCGTGTGTTCGTTATAGTCGAGTTCATTACAACTGGGGTTTACTGTATCACAGGATGAGGAACATCCATTGGGGACAATATTTTTGACCTTGGAAAATTCTGTCAAGGTCATTCCAAATTTATCTTCGCCAGTTTTGATGATAGGTGGGTTGTATAAATTAGAGATATGTGACCAACGTTATCGTGAACACATTGGCGAAAGCAGATTTGAAATCAGTATGAGAGACACCCGTGCAATTATACAAAACAAATTCCGTTTGCGGAATGTTCCAAGGTCAAAAATATCGTCACCAATGGATGTCCCCCCAGCCATTGATATTATAAAAGGAAATGTCATACATTCTTACAGCGGAATTAAGAAGTGCGAAAAGCGATCCGCAGTTCGCGGAATCTTTAACCGTGGATCACATCTAACGCGGTATCCCGGACCCCAGAAATTAACATCCAACTTCGCAAATATGAAAAAAAAAGTGAAGCGTAAGAATCGCCACAGGAATACCACCAAATTAATAAACGCGGAATTTTTCCCTATTTGACCTCAATAAATGAAAAAAAAAATATTTTATTGATTGCTGGCCAAAATCCATATTTTTCTATTTTAAACATTTTCTATAATTGAAAGTAATTTTTGATAGCTGAGACATACTTTCCTGTCATTGCAATAAACATTCCTAGGAAAGAAATTTTGTAAAAATTGGATGAAATTAGTGAATATTTGAACTGATTTGCAAAATAATGAAGCAAGTTAATATGGACCAGACACACAAAGCTCAATCACACTTTAGTCTGTTCCCTATTCTTCCCACATTAAAGTTGTTATCTACCTCAAAGCTTATAATTGAAGCTTTCGATAACTGAAACATATACTTTTATGTCCCTGAGATGAAAATTGTCTTTTAACAAGCTGTGAAAAAACTAAGTTTTTTGGGAACTAAGTTTATTTATAAATCGACATGAGCGTAAATTATGAATTTGAGTTTTTAAAGTCCGTTGCCGCAAGCGCCGTCACTGCCGATGCTGTGCAGTGAAAACAACCAATGCAGCTACCCACGCTTCGATATTTGCGATCTAAAAACTCGCGCATCTGCCTCTAAAATGCGTAACCCGAATTGGATTGGGGTAATATACCGCGCTAAGTATTTCCGCGGTTAATACGGCGATCCGGTCATTACATTTTGCTAACATGCACTTCAATTTCGAGATATTAGCAAAAAGACCAGGCTTTCCGGGCACCCTGTATATCTGCATGCATAAGTGTTCTGCAAATTTTGTAATGTGCATGCATACCTAAGCACGTCCCATATTTCAACACTGAGAAAACATGCACACTGACATATACAAAAATAGGTTGCATGCGTTTATTTTTTTCAAAATTACTATTCACAAGTTTTACTTTGCACAATGTAAAAACTTGAAGGATGTGAGAAAGGGTTGAAATTTTGCAATATTTTGTTACCATTGCTTATAAACAGAAAAATTATTTAGTCTTCCATTTATGCAATTATCAACGTCGTCGATCACTACTTCCGTATAAGTAGCATATATCAAGTTGCACCAAAACTA
>JAVBJR010001088.1:0-3378 GCA_031546965.1 Dysgonomonas sp. | reverse complement strand
CGCTTAGTTTCTCGCCAACTAATAATCCTCTACAACTTTCTAATTGACACCAACCATCTTTTACGATTTTTGATTTAAAATTTCAAATATATATCGTGAAAGGTTCGCTGGAGGTCAAAGGTCATGTGTCCATTCGAGTCTTCCCACCTCATTACCAATAACATCATGTCGATCAGATTTGAAATGCAATTTTGTACAATAGGAAGGAATCATGTTATGTGGAACACCCTGTAAGTAGAAAAAAATGTCTCCTGACACCTAGAGCGCTTGATGTAGAGAGTATGGCCAAACCCGTTCACAGCGTTGATTGGTTCACGCTGTATGGAACGCCATCCGCGGCAAAAGTACCGTGAATCAGAACGTCGAATATGGAACAGCTGCCCGCTTTTATGACCAGTCACTGGCGTTCCATAAAAATGTTCGGTCGCGCTGCAAGATGGCGGCGTCCGAAAACACGTGATAGCAACAGCCAATCATCAACATAGAAATTTCTCCACGTCATCCGCTGCAAGATGGCGCCCATAATATGAATTGGCCATACTCTCTACATCAAGGGCTCTACTGACACCTATACACACTAAAAACAAATGGCGTTTAAAAGGCGTGTGTAAGGTGTTTTCTATAGTTGTTTCAGAAGTATACACCATTTCAAACACCCTTTGCTGTACATGAAGACGCTTGTAACACCATTTGACACTCCTAAAATATGCTAATTAGTCACATGGTGTTTAAGAAGGTGTTCCTGAACTCCTAAAAAGGAATTCAGTTCGTGACATCATTCAAACACCTTTAAAGGTGTTCCTGAACTCCTATATTTCTTAGTGTGCAGGATAAATAATTTCATAAATAGTTGGGAATATGAGAAACGCTTGCCAGCAAACAAAATGTTTGCCTCCAACTCAGGCATAATATGCAAGCATCAGGACAGGACTTTTAAGAAATATACTGTACGCCTAACTGAAATCTACATTTTACAACATATGAATAGGTGGAAAAGGAGCATTTAACCAAGGACACAGTATACTAGACAGGACCTGGCACTTCCTATTCCGTAGCATGGGAAGCAATGAACCGATGTTCTGATTGGCTGGCGCCATAACGTCCTGTTTGACGTCATTGTGGTGTGACCACAATGACGTCAATTCGGTACACAGGTGTATCGATGTATCAATGATAATACCAGTTGTGGGAGCGGCTACGACGAGGTCCCGACCGAGGAAGCGAGTGAGTAAATTCTTTGATTTAGAACGAAAGATAACTGCTTTATTGTTTAAATTATGTATTCTTTTGCAGTTTTTTTGACCGATCGTTACCGCCACCTACGCACGATCGAAATACCGATACGGACGATCGCAGTACCGGTACATTGACTGCACACTTGTTCGCCACCAGGTGTACAAAATTGTACTTTCGTTCGTTTCACGAGTGCAGGGTCCTGTCTAGTATACTGTGTCTTTGATTTCTTACAGCTGGCAATTGGCGCCACTGGCACTAGATGGCACTGTTGATTGGTAATAATATGGTCAATTGTAATTGCAGCATCACTCAAGGCACTGCTGTGACATTTTGCCCCCAGCCAATAGCAAGCAAGTTGCATTATCCGCACCGGCCTGTGTATAGGCATCACCATGAGAGTTGAGTCTGGACATGTCGCGATTATGACGTAGCTACTACTCTCTAAACAGGGTGCCACCACCTGTACAATTGCTGCACTTGGCCAGGTGGTACCGGTTAGAGAGAGTAGCATGCGTCATAATCACATGTTGAGACTCGACTCTCGTGGTGACTACTATAGTTGATGTCATCATTAAATTACAATTTGTGGAGCTATTTGTTACATAAGATATTCAAGAGACAGTTGAACAATCCAGGTTTTCAGTTTGAAATTTTATAGAACATGAAGAAGGATCTTATTATTGCAAAGTAGAATAATATATTTGCAAACTAATAACATAACTTAGGAAAACTATAAGGTTTGTATTCCCCAGACTTGTTATCTGCAATTTGTAGTATATACTTATATAAAGAAAAATTGCAGTAAGCTTTTTAAACAGCTCTTGTCCCACATTATTTTTTTCCAAGATGGCGGCCAGTCTTAATACTACTATATTATTCACGATAATAACATTACATCAGTTGTATCCGTGGTTACCTAGGGTGATAAATGTGTGAATTTGACAGGGTGCTACAGCTCTAGCCATAGATCCACTGGAACAGAAGCTTTGCCATCCTTGTGACACTCGTCTTCGTCATCGCTGTTGTTGATGAGACTGATGGTTTTGTCTAGTCTTGCAAAGTGATGGAAGTTGTTGCAGTTTGTAAAGTGCAGGCTGTTTTTGACGACAATGGCCCTTGTGTGTTGAGCAGTCATCAAATTCTGTGGCCTTGCATGTCACTGCTACTCGGATCGGCATGGCAAATCTGAAAAAATTAGTTATACAAAAGGGACATGCTCTAAATCGATGAACATTTCTAATTAAGTATGCATTTACATTTATAATTCAATGTATACAATGAACAACCTATAGTTAAATACACAAAGGAATATACTACCATCAATACTATCTTGGCAATGTTGGTATGACATCGATTTTCATGAGAGCATTGCACTGTAACCTCCCATTTAACAACTCTAATGTATATAATGTAAGTAATACATGTGAACTTCATTAGTTTAAATTATTATGGGTGTTAGAAGTTGTGCCTGTTAGAAGTTATTCTCATTATGAGCATTCTTTTTAGAAGTTATGGCTGTTCAGAGCTATTTTCATTAGGAGCTGTACCTGTTAAGCTGGGTTCACACTTGTGTCCACACTTGCATCAACAGCAAAAAAGTAGCAGTGAAGCAGTGAATTGTGGGATAGTACTGACATAAATATAAAAGCACAGTAAGGGTATGAAGTAAGAATGTAAGAGTAGGCTGTTTTATAAGTGGTCGTTATTTGCTGCAGATCTATTGATTAGTAATTATTGTGCTGCTATTGGTTGACTTTCATGTGGGCGGTGCTTCAGATGTGAACACTTGTGAACATACATTGCTTTTACTTGTTACTTTTTGCTGTTACTTCCTTGCAGTTACTGCAAGTGTGAACCCAGCTTTAGAATCAATTGCTGGTAGAAGCAATGCTTGCTAAAAATTCAAGGTTGTGCACGTTACAAGCAAAAAAATGTAGAATCTATGCTGCACCACCAGTAGGATTACTAATGTGCATTACTAATGTATTTAATGTATAGTATTTAAAGGTGAACTGACAGCGATTCCTAACACAATCATTTCTTTGTGTAGATCGATTAATATAATCACAAATAACAATATCCCAAAAGCTGAAGTGTCTAGATAACGGACATTTCGAGATTTTTAAGAGACAAATGCCTGAA
>JAVBJR010000632.1:0-7915 GCA_031546965.1 Dysgonomonas sp. | reverse complement strand
CGAATTTACAAACTTACGACGCTATAGGAATCCCATGGATACTGGGCATCCCTGATGTATCGATTGCGCGCTGCCTACATCGATTCTAGATTCCGAATCGATTCTCGCGCCGTTCCCGCCTTAATACAAAGCAAATACGACGCAAATAAGCGCGTGTTTTATTTCTACTAGAGTGATGGAAAGCAGCACGGAAATTACCGTTACGGCGATGGAAAGCAGCAATAAACGTCATGAGGTACGACAACAAGTGTTCCAAAACGTTCCAAAAAATCCCCAACGTTTTTTGGTTATTTTCAATAGTGTCCCATGCTTAAATTTCGTCCAACCTGGATTATCTTGGTTAGTTAATCTCCGATTCGAACGCGGTTTTCACCGTTCGATTCAGTGCATTTTTTCAAGTCAGTTAGAGTGTTCCAAAATGTTCCAAAAAATCCCCAACGTTTTTTGGTTATTTTCAATAGTGTCCCATGCTTAACCCAACATTTTCTTTATACACTAGACAGAGACAACAACGCAAATTTATCTCGGAAGCACTATATTTATAAACACTATGTTATACTACTCATTGCATTATATTGAATGTATATTCGTGATAATTATATAATTTATTGACTGACTATGTTTTTCCCCGGTAGAGTACTTTACCAACTGGATATGATTATAAGATTTCGTCATTGAACTCCTTGGGTGAAGATGCATTTCACATGACCTTATCCACACATTTTAATTGCGCTGAAGATGCAAACCGTTGGCAAAAGGAGTTTGAAAGATTAACATCAACTAATTATACGGTAAGTTCACAAGATTATTAGCTGAAACAGTTTTCCCATGTATAATGACATTTACAGATAAAAGATTCAAGGAGCAATGGTGTTATGTACGTTAAACAATTGATTCTCCGGTGCCATCACAGTACCAGTGGAAAATTTGAGCATGCATTGAAGCCTTCGACAAAGAATACAAACTGCCCATCTACAATTAAAATTAAAGTATCGAAACTGAGGGCATTACATGAAGCACACCTTGCAACCATCACCATTGACTTCTGCCACAACCATAGCTTGGAAAGTGCTGATGCCTTGCGCTTCAGGAAGCCTACGGAGGAAGTTGTAGACAAATTTACAAAGCTGTTTTCCCTTGGCCACAGTCCTGCATCGGCCATTCACGCACATTATTTAGATTTAATGTTAGAAAATGATGCATATAAGCTAAGACTGGCAGATCGCAGTATATTCCCAGACAGTCGTTGGGTACACCATGTTTTTCAAACATCATTTAAGAAACAGTATGGCAAGCATGATGGCATTCTAATGGAGGAACAAGTTCAAAAGCTTTCGTTGGAGATGGAAGACAAGGGAGGGCGAATTAAATTCTCACGTGACAGTGAAAATGTAAGCTGTATACTATATGCCATGCAGAACTCCAAATTATGGTAAAACTAATTGTTAATTATTCCAGTATGCAGTTGCCATTCTCACACCGCTTATGAAACGAGTAAACAGTAGTCGGGCAGCCAGTGAAATTGTGTTCATCGATTCGAGTGGGGGGATGGACAGAATTGGGACACGTGTATTCATCATCATGGCCCAAACTGTTGTTGGGGGAGTACCTATTGGCGTAGTGCTAGTGTCCAGCGAAGCAGAGGCGGTCATCCAGCAAGGCTTTACACTATTCAAGGTATATTACATATATACAGGGTGAATAAAAATTCATATTCAGCTCTTAAATGTGCCAACGGGACCAGATACTTTAAACGACTTTGAATTCGTGCGGCTAAATTTTTGCAAAAAATTAATTTTAGACCTTTAGCGGTGGCTTTATTTTTGCGGGATAGCAGCGTTATCACTACAGTTATACACCATAGCTCTATGAAATTAAGTTCCCATCATCTTATTTTCCTGGAAAATACTTGATTTTTAAATACGAAGATTGTGGAATTGCGATTTTGTAACCAAAAATTGTCAACAGGAGAAATACAATATTTGCGCGAATATCGCAAAAATAAAGCCACCGCGAAATTAACCACTTTTAAATCATTGGAATTGTATTAATGGGAGCAAATAGGAAGTGGCTATATGGAGCTTAAGAATTGTATCTCAATTTTTTACCTTTCTGTAAAGGTCATCTCGTCTAACTTTTCAGCCATTGTAGGTAGACAAATTTCCAATAACAAAGTGAAAGAGCACAACTCATCACAATAGCTTTGTTATTTAAAACAAAACAAAAAATAGTGACTACTTTACTGATATCCCCCGTAGTTGAGAATTCAATATTTTGTTTTACCTTCTAGTCATGATTAAGCACTAATAAAAGTAGATCTTGAATAAGCATGTGGATTAATTGTACCATGATAAAAAGTTGTGCACAAACATCAAAATGTTTTTGCACCTAACTGCACAAATGTTGAACAAGGTTTGTTTATTTTCCCATTCCACTGAGACTCCTAAAATATGAAAAAATACTTTTGTAATGAATTAAACGTCTCTTTCACTTTGTGACTGGAATTTTATCTCGAACTGGAGCGGTTTAAAAGTTAGAGACGAGATGACCTTTACTAAAAGGTCAAAAATTTGGAAACAATTTGAAAGCACCATAGCCACTTCCTATTTGCTCCCATTCACGGAATTCCAATTATGGTTCCATTAATACATGTGAGATGGTCAAATACAATATTTCATCCACTCTGTATAAAGCTAATTTCAGCAGTTACTTTGTATTCAATGTTTGTATGCGAACTAAATTTGGATATAAATTACCTTTTTCTCAAGGAAATGTTGCCTGAAAATTCGTTTGGTGGAAATGGTCCTATACTGGGTCCATCTGTCATCATGACTGATGACAGCGCAGCAGAACAGAATGCTCTCTCCACAGTATGGCCTTCTGCAACTCTCTTGCTATGTCTCTTCCATGTGTTACAGGTAGTAGTCATGCCTTCACATGTTTGTGGTAAGTTATGTACAAATGTTTCATGATTTTTTCATTGCTAGGCAATGTGGCGATGGCTTTGGGATGGCAAACACCAAATTTGTATGGATGTTCGGCCATACTTATTAATGTTAGTAAAGGCACTGGTGTATAGTAGGTCAGAAGAAGAGATGCTGCGTCTATATTCTAGTCCACGTGATGATGCTGTCGCAAAAACCTACCCACAATTTATACACCATGTTCATACACTCATTGGAAAGCGGGAGAAATGGGCTTTATGCTTTCGGAAGAGTTTGATAATTCGTGGCGCCAACACAAATAACTACGCTGAGTCTGCAGTACGGATTGTAAAAGACATTGTACTCGGGAGAACGAAAGCATTCTCTGCTGTGCAGGTTTGTGTTGTGTATAGTTAAACCTCCATAACTCGGATCTGACGATGGAATCACGAATTAGGCTACACGATGAAAAGAGTTAAAGTTTATCAAACTTCTTGACTTAGTTTGAGTTGGAGGTTCCCTGTATGAATTTGCTGACATTTGCAGTAATTTGCTAATAAGTTGTATATTATGCAGCTCATAGACCTGATCACACAAAGACTGGAGAGGCATTATGAAAAACGCCTTATAGCAGCAGCCTATAACCGACCTGAGGGGGGACTGAAAGCAAGTGGAATAAAATTAGCATCAGGATTGCAGGCCTCTGATATTGAATCGGTAAGTATTCTTAACATTTTCAGGAGCCCTTGCTCCTCAAGGGGGGTGGGGATAGAAGCGGGTGGCAATGGCGGTGCAAAGTTTGGCTTGAAAATACTATAGTTACACTGCGTACGCAAAGCTTTGTCTTTTGGCCACGATATTCGCCAAACGAAAATTATATAACATTTTACAATTTTATTAACAAGTTTTTGTAAGTGGGCCACCTCCGTAAGTGAACCACTTTTTGTGCGATGGTGAGTGGTCCACTTGGACAAGTTTTACGGTTTGATTCAGCAACGGAAAGGCACATCAAGTGCATTTTATGTGAAATGTGACATAGTGTAATATGTATTCATTCTTAGGTTGACTCGTCCACTTTTAAAGTGCAAAGCGAACTTAAGGATGGGACACATTATTGCGTGGACATTAGTCTTGGTGTGTGCACATGCCCTATTGGGTTCAATGGGAAGGCATGCAAGCACCAATATGCGGTCATCAAATTTCAAAATGTTAACATCGACAGTATATACAATGTGCATGACACCCACCAAAGAGCAGAATTATACTGGCTGGCGACGGGAGAACAGATTACGCATCATTTATTGGAGCCGTTGCAACCCGAGGTACCATTCAACTGTTTTTGTACTGTGAAAGTGGTTATATTTTGTGCAGCTTTATTTATGTCTCCTTTAAGCTTGCAATAAAAGTAACTCATCGTGAAACGATCCCTTTCTACAATTTCCTGGCCAGTTATGTATTGATTAAGATATGGTGTTAAAGCCAATAGGGGACTTCACGAATTTAGAGCGCATGCGTAAATCTCCGCAGTGAATTGTGGGAGAGATATGCTTCTCCCGTGCGATTAACATGTAAAGCACAGCGCCCTTCGAACAAAAACACTGATTTTTCTAGGAAAACGTCGTCGGTGAAGGATTTCATTTGAGACGAAGGTAAGAAAACTTCTTTAATTAATGATTATGCTATACATTGTTATTTTGGTAGCCAAAATTTGTTGCTGGCATTATTTTTGTCGCGATGAACGATCATAAGTAGGCCCAAAACATTCCAATATCCGTGCGAGCAACAATAGGCCCACTTATCATCATCGCTCAACGCAACAAAAATAATGCCAGCAACAAATTTTGGCTACCAAAATAACAAAGTATAGCATTATTATTAATTAGATTAGTTTTCTTGCCTTCGTCTCAAATGAAATCCTTCACCGACGACGTTTTCCTTGAAAAATTAGCGTTTTTGTTTGAAGGGCGCTATACTTTAAATGTTAATCGCACGGGAGAAGCATATCTCTCCCACAATTCACTGTGGCGATTTGCGCATGCGCTCTAAATTTGTGAAGTCCCCTATTCCACATCACTAAATCCATTCATTAGCACCTGTCTGTGAATTAATGTTAACTAGAAAGGCCAAGTCAACAAACACAGGTGTTGTGAAATGTCTGAATTTAGTATTACATAACAGATGCTTAATATTTATAGGTTGTAAGATGCGTGCCAATGACTATCGCTGACTGCAGCATTGATCAAAAATTGATTGACGAGGAATCAAGTATGGATTTGGAACTACCTGCTTCTTTGACACCTGATACGAATTCATTTGACAATGTATAAGACTTTATATTTCCATAAGTTTTGCTATATGATAATATCATGTGATTGGATTGACTTAATTTTAATTTTCAGGACTCCAATGCCAATAATCTGGACGTTATGTTTAGCTTCCTTCAAGAGAAGCTAAAGGAAGCACCTGAAATATATCAGCCTGCCATAGCCGCATTCACAAAAACATTAAAGAGCCTGCCAAATGATTCCATGAGAACGTCTGCGATGCATTCATTTGGAAAGAAATTGCCGGGTAAGAGACTGAAACGTTTGGCATAATATTCAGATAAATAACTCACTTCATATTTTTAATTTAGGGAAGGCAATTCACAAGTACGGCACAAGTAATATTCAAAACAGGCATGGCATGATCCGCGTGCAGCCAACTGCTTGTAGCCGTAGACTTCCCGGGATTGGAAGAGGTTCTAGGTCTGCAACAGCTGGGCGCCCAATAGGCACACGAAAATTGAGCCGGGCTTTAAAGGAGCATGAATATGCCAGCAGGCACATTTTACCTAAACGAGGAAGACCAAAGCGCCCACACACTTTGGCTACATGCGTCGAAAATAACGTCCCTTCAGTAAAATAATGTTTGTTGGCTTTGTACGAGGGCAATTTGGAAATTATATTTAGAACGGGTAAAACATTGAAATTTATTTTTCCTTAATTTTATTCAGCTTTGAATTCTTACGAAAAATGTGTTACATACTTTGTGAATGATCCCTAATATTATTACTTAAGGTAACTTACAAGAGAAAGTGTAACAAATGTAGTGTTCTATTAGTATGCGGCGTCTCCTACACTCGTGAGATTTTAATACCATGTTTGAAATAAAAGGAAAATACCAACAGTTTTCATACTCTACTAATACTACTTAACACACACATAATGGTTACTGTTTACCAAATGCAAAACCGTGACTACAGGTGGCTGCATTAAATCTGCGGTATAACCGGAAATTGCACAATTTTATGGACTAAAATAATCCCAATTTTATAAATTCGTCATGCTGAGGACGTTTCCCCCATTTTGGTACTGTGGATATGCAGTTAAGGTACAAATGTGCAGATCACATAAATATAGAAAGAAAAGAACAGTCATAACTAGTGGCTTAAAAACTTGCAAATACGTAATTCAAAAGCAGAAATGGCTCGCTATATCCTGGGAAACCGTTTCCGGGAACCACAAAAGCCGTTTGTTAGATTGGAATAGCCGAGTTGTTAGTTAGAACCGGGTTTTCCCTATATCACACAATGTATTTTTCCATGGAATGCAAGTTATGTTCGTTATAACCGCGGATCACTGTATGATATGTGGCCACACGGAATACACTTTTGGCAGACTTTTTCCCATATGTAATGAAGGCAATATTATATGTATGACATGATGTTACGACAATGGTGAATATCAATTGCCTTTGGAGGTCACCAAAGCTTCAGGAATACAAAGTACGACCTTTATTGTAGTTTGATATGGGCAAACAGGATTTATATAATATTAAGTTGCAAAAACGGTAAACAAAAACCTCAAATTACACTATTTCAGACCAAGCCATAATAATTTAATTACTGTATATTATTTTCACAATGCTGCTTATCCATATGACGTTTCATATTTGATTTAAAGGAAAATGTAGCATTGCAAACTTCACAGATAAAACGGGTTCCTTCCCTGTGAACTGCTTGATGTCGATCCAAATCTTTTTGCAAATAAAACGCAGAATTACAGGTTTCACAGGAATAAGGCTTCAGTTTTTCATGCACGCTTTTGATATGTTGTTTTAGATTAGCACTTGATGAAATGCTCTTTTTGCATACATGGCAAGAAAAAGATTTCCCACATTCCCTTTCGTGCACTTTTAAGTTCTTATGGTGTCGGATCTGAGCGGAACATTTAGAACACTGATACTGCAATAAGAAAAAATGAATAAATAATTAAATAATCATTTTCGATTTTGTTGCACAAGACCTTACTTGCTTTTTATCTTTGCTCAAGGTCAGTTCTTGCATTGCACTTTGCGTTTTCACAGCTTGTTTTGTATAAACCTTTTTATCAATATAATTACAAATTATACATTACATAATTATTATGTCTGTGTATCAGGATTTATTAAAACCTCCTTGTCTGCTGCTGAAATGTCCTTCCATGCAATGGATGCATTTTTGCTAATTTCACCAAATGTCTTCCGACTCACATTTTCTTGCGCCTGCAAATATATACCAAATGAAATCCTGCAACATAAAATGGACAATATATACAGTACATATATTAAAGCAACAATATTAAAGAAGCATTAATGAGAATTAAAAATAATTGCACACAACTTACTTTAAAATAATTACTTGCAAATGCATTATACGGAGAATACTGTCCAATCCTTTGTTTTCGCGTAGTCTTGGTAATGTCAATATCCATGTGATTCACAACGGCTTCCATCATGAGCTGCATTCAAAATTCAAAAATTAATTAATTGCAGTAAATTCAACAGTGAATATACAGGGTGTCTACTGTGACGATCCCGTCGCCCCGCCCTCTTAAACGCGTCACCTTTAGTGACGGCGCTTCTATTTCTTGGTTTTAACGCCACGTGGCGCTCGCGTCGTATTGCTATGACGTCATACAACGTCTCGCTGACGTTGACCTCGTTTCTCTTTTTTCTGTTTACTTTAGTGG
>JAVBJR010000127.1:0-3550 GCA_031546965.1 Dysgonomonas sp. | reverse complement strand
TGAATGACGATGAAATTCTCAATATTAACTGTTTCTAATCACGTTTGCTAAAATTAGCCTAAGAATGCCTTAAAACGGTTGAACCGTTTGTTCTATTTGTAACTCAACCCATTTGTTAGTCACTTTGAGATACATACTTTGCATACATGAATAAAAATGTAGTTTGGAAAACTATCGACTTGGTATGGAAATAGTATGGAAAATGTATGGAAATTTGCGAGAACAAAAGCGTACGAACCCTGTGTAAATATGGGTGAAATCCGTTCAGTATTTCTCTGGAAATCGTGAAAATTTGAATGAAATCGTCTGCTTTTTAGAACGAAAATTCGCCAACACGGTACTTTCGAACGAATTATTTGCGCTTCAAGCAGACGATTTCGTCCGAATTTTCACGATTTCCAGAGAAATACAGTACGGATTTAACCCATATTTACACCAAGTGTTGTTAACAATGGAGGAAAGCTTTTGGTCACAAAATCGGCAAGTTTTTCGATCTTAAACGCTATTTTTTGCTCGGAATGACGCAAAAATGCGCTTTTCCTATGCAAATTCGAACGTTTTCGGTAACTTAATGGCGGCGGCTGCGGTTGTGACGTCACGTGAATAAGCCCTATATGTCGACTGAAATGTAGCTATAAATGTGGTATTGAATGTGCACTCGTGTGTTGGTGATTTCGGTGCCGTGCAACATAAGAGATGTGGTAGTTATAGTAAGTAGCTCCAGAGTAAGTTTGAGTTTTGGGCTTCAAGGGATATTCAAATGAGGTATTGTTCGCGAAATGAGGTAATTGCTTTAATTGCAGTCAATTGGTGTCCGCCATAGCAATTACAGTATTTACTGCAATTAAAGCAACTACCTCATTTCGCGAACAATACCTCATTTGAATATCTCTTGAAGTACAAAACTCAAACTTAGGCTGCGGTCACACGAGCGTATGAAAACGGACAGCTTTTTGTCGTCCGTGTACGCTTAACATTGCGGCCAATGAAGCCGGTCACACGAACGCTGTCCGTTAAAATTGACGCATATTTACGTCACTCAAGGACGCGACACGGACGTGACAAGGACGCGACACGCAACAGCAAATTCAATGTTATGCGGCACGGTGTGACCGGGGTGAAAACGGACAGTAAATTGCTGTCAGGCAGCTGTCCGTTTTCATACGCTCGTGTGACCCCAGCCTTACAGTTACGAAATTGTGGGTTGCGAAAGGTTTTTTTGAATAAATTAATGCTGTAAATTGAAGCACCTCTGTAGTATTATGATACTGGCCAGCTGCAATTATTTCCGCACAACAATTAGGTGAATATTCCGCCAGAAGAAACAACGTACTGTTCCCAATTTTTCAAGGTTCCAGAAACCGAGGTTAAAAAGCACGCTGTACAGGTAAATAAGCTTGATATACAGTATAAAGTATGTTATACAGAATGTCCCACCTAAGGGAAAGGAAAGGGCACTATCAAATTGCTATAAATTGGAATTTGGTAAATATAAGTTGCAACTTACCATGGTAACCACTTGTGTAGCCAACCATGCATGTTGATTTCAAATATGAGATTATCGATGGCCTTGAATTATTACTTACAGTTTGCATTTTTTATTAATTAGTTCTGAATTTGTAAGTTTGTGAGATTCAAATCTAAAATTACTATGAATTTGTGACGGATGTTACAAATTTACGTATTCTAGCTGCTTCACAGCTGTATCAAGGCATTGCAATATTGCGGTGATGCCAAGGCGTGAAAAATCCTGTGAAACTATATATGTTACCGTTTGAGCCAAACTCCAACTGCATTGAAACGGCGCCGGTTGTTTCGATGCTGTCGGGGTTTTTCGTCCGATTTAAAACAAACGGCATTAAATGCTGTTGCATCGAAATGGCGATATTACGCTGGCAAAGTCAACACAGCCGGTCGTCACTAGATGATGCTGCACATAACAGATATCGATACTGTACCGGATAACGTACCGATTGCATGTTTTAATATGGGAATAATTCTAATTAAACGCGTTTTGATAAAAATTAAATTTTGAATTGTTTATTTTTATTAAAAAATGGTTCCACATTAAGTTTACCACACCTTAAAATTTCACTTTATATGCCTAGCGTTACATATTGAAATCCACCTTGCAGGTTGCAATGGAGTTAAATGGGGACGGGACTCACTGCCGTCGCCGCTTTGCCGTCGACGCATTGCCGGCGCAGTTCTGCCGTACAAGCCATTGTGCCGGCGGTTACGTTGCAATTGTGCCGGCGGCCATTGTGCCATTAGCGACGTTCAGCCGGCAGATGATACACCCCCTAACGCTAAATCAATAACAACACTATTTCATGTTGCCTTTTTGGTTATTTATGTTAGGTTAGGTCAGGGGGGTGCGGGGGCGCGAGCCCCCCTCTTAGGGGGTTTGGGGGGAGCGAAGCCCCCCAAGAACAAATAAAATTAAGCCCGCGTCACGGCGGCCGTTAGCACGAATCCCAAGCGTTTAAATGTACCGCCGGCGGAGGCATTCACGGCAGTTCGCCGACAATGCGTCGACATCAATGCGGCGACGGCAATACGTCGCGCACCCGAGTTAAATACATCTTATGAAGTGAATGGTAAGGAGGAGCAGCAATAGCTCTATGAGGGCCCCACTCCCGTAATATTTCCACCTAACAATTCAACTTATTTTTTTGGCATTGTGAGTCATTAATATTCAATTAATTTTTAATCCTTAATCTCACAAGTTGTTTCTCCTTAAGGTACTGTCTCACCCACAAACACAGTGGGAATCGACCAGTACCAGAGAAATTAAGACAATACATGCATGTTTCGACTTTCTGGCCTTGTCAGCTGCCTGTTAAAACCCGATGTGTTAATTGTCAGTACTGTGGTTTGAACCCACAACCTGTGTTACCATATGAAGGTGGTTCAACGCACTCAGCCACTGACACACCGGTATTGCCGTTCTCTCACTTCATAAGATATATTAACTCTATCCGAGAGAACGGCAATACCAGTGTGTCAGTGACTGAGTGCGTTGAACTGCCTTCATGTGGTAACACAGGTTGTGGGTTCAAACCCCTGTACTGACAATTAACACATCGGGTTTTAACAGGCAGCTGACGAGGCCAGAAGGCCGAAACATGCATGTACTGTATTAATTTCTCTGGTACTGGTCGATTCCCACTGCAGTGGCGTACGCAGGGGAGGGGGGGGGGTTCAGGTGGTTCAAATGAACCCTCCCCTACAAATGAAAAGGTCCATTACTCGGACTCGAAATTAATTTGCACTATGCTATACAATCTCAATTACCGACAAAACACAACAATTATTAATTACGTTTTTGCAAGACAGAATCAAAAGCAAACAATAATGGAATACAGTCAAATCTCCTTTTAACGAGCCTCCTTTTAAAGAAAAGACTGCTGTAACAAATTTTTCCAAGAATTTGGTTGGCCACAATGTTAAATTGATACCGTATAACGAATTCTTAATAACAAATTTTCCTTTGTAAAGAAGTAATTTTAGTACACCAACTTTTAAAATGTTCTTTACTCCAAAATTT
>JAVBJR010000401.1:0-3217 GCA_031546965.1 Dysgonomonas sp. | reverse complement strand
ATGTTGATCAGGGGAAGGGGAAATATGAAAAGTGACGTCCTGCATTATGACGTTTTTGTCACATGGCGGAGTCATTTAATCAATATTTAACAGGGTGTCCACCATATTTAAAATATAAAATTCCATGACTTTTCCAGGATTTCAATGACTATTTTATACAAAATTCCAATTTTTTTAAGTATTAATCAGTGGAATCTCAAAGGACCAGAAAATTTATATAATTTCCACCACAGACAGGTTTTCCAACATAGAGACTGTTTTAAATCATTTACAAAGAGTGCAAAAAAAGACAATTTTTTTAACTATAGACAAATGGTTTCAACCATAGACAGGTTTTACTGTACTGCATTATAATTTCGTGCAGATATTATTGTGAACATATTGAAATTTTTTAAATATAAATCATTTTTCGATGGTTTTCCATGACCAATTTCAAATTCCATGACTTTTTCAGGAAATCCAGGAATTCCACGACAGTAGACATCCTGTTTAAGGGTGAGGGAAACGCGGACCCTACTTCCTCGATCCGCACGTAGGCGGCGCTACTAAACAATAAATTTTACCTCCTACGATCGCTAGGAGGTAAAATTTATTGTTTAGTAGTGCCGCCTACGTGTGGCGCTACATATTTAAATAGGTATAAAATAAATGAAAGCTTTAGGACACGCGAAATAATTTGTGGTTTACAAGACAGGTTCGTACCTTTATTTTGACGTCTTCATATCCGCGTTATTTCCTCGGATGGCAGAAGAAAATAATCGAGAAATAATTCGAAAATTCTTGAAATTTTCGCACTCGGCGGATTCCTGGCTCTTCTAAACAAAACGGAAAAAAATCGTGCTTTGGCTCATTTTAAAGGTAATTAAATCAGCTATTTCAACTTTCCATTTTTATTTGCATGAAACGTGTTTTTATATTTTAAAAGTGTGTTGAAAACAACACAAACAGCGTTTCCGAATCGCCTCAAAATTAATTTAAGGCGTTCTAAAAGCCATCCACCCCCGTAAACCTGCAAAATAGTTTCATCTATATTCCTTTCATTTGTGTTAAAAATTTCTCCAAATAATTTGTAGCCGTTTATTCAGAAACTGATTGCGAATTCAGAATCGTGGAATAGGAGTTTGCCTTTCGGTGCGTATCGTTTGCATTTTGGTACGTATCGTTTGCCTTTCGTATGCCGTACCGAAAGGCAAACGATACGTATCGACCACGCCCTACTTATCCATTCCTATTCCACGATTCTGAATTCGCAATCAGTTTCTAAATAAACGGCTACAAATTATTTGGAGAAATTTTTAACACAAAAAAAAAGGAATATAGATGAAACTATTTTGCAGGTTTACGGGGGTGGATGGCTTTTAGAACGCCTTAAATTAATTTCGAGGCGATTCGGAAACGCTCCCAGGCAGCACAAGGACGTTTAATAAACGTTTTTTGAACGTCTTGTTTGGTGCATCTTTGGGTCAAACGACGTTCGAAAACGACGTCGTTTGCACCACTCCTTGTCCGCTATTCAGGACCAAACCATACTAACGTTCAATGACCAACAAAACGACATTGTAGAGTACGTAAAACGAACGTCGCTTGGAACATAAAAACGACGTCATTTTTACAATAAAACGTGGCGATCTTAAATTAATTATAATTATGATTTTTTTATTGCTAGATCAATCAATATAGATTAATCAATAACAATAAATTCACCCAGAAGTGGGTGTTGCAAATGGTGATGTTTTAAAACGTCAGTTTACTTTTTGCTAAAAGAAGCATGCAACTGTCTGATATGTATATTAGTTCTATCAGATCGTTAGGTGTAGTTGTTTAGCTACATTGCATGCAAATAAAAAATATTAAATAACTTGTATGTAGATCGTATTAGGTGAAGTATTTTGTTCTCAGTCTGTCCAATAATAGTCTTTAATATAATTTGTTTCGCATAATTACACTTGGCTAAATTTGAAAAAAATATATGGTTTCAAGTTTTATTTATGCGTGTTGGAATTTCCAATATGGCGGCTGCATCCGTTCACAACCACCAATGAACGTTGTCAAACCTCCGGTCACGTACGTGATGGATACGACCAACGTAGACGTTAATGAACGTCTTAAACATCTAAAATACCACAAACACAAAACTGGACGAAAAAACGACGTTGTTTTTTCGTTTGTGCTGCCTGGGCTGTTTGTGTTGTTTTCAACACACTTTTAAAATATAAAAACACGTATCATGCAAATAAAAATGGAAAGTTGAAATAGCTGATTTCATTACCTTTAAAATGAGCCCAATCACGAATTTTTCCGTTTTGTTTAGAAGAGCCAGGAATCCGCCCGGTGCAAAAATTTCAAGAATTTTCAAATTATTTCTCGATTATTTTCTTCTGCCATCCGAGGAAATAACGCAGATCTAAAGACATCAAAATAAAGGTACGAACCTGTCTCGTAAACCACAATTTATTTCGCGTGTCCTAAAGCTTTCAATTATTTTATACATATTTTAAACGACGATCGGTAGGAGGTAAAATTTATTGTTTAGTAGCGCCGTCTACTTGCGGATCGAGGAAGTAGTCTCCGCGTTTCCCTCACCCTTAATGACTCCGTCTGTGTGTAATAAGCCTGCTGTAATAGGCCTGCTGTGCAGTTGGTTGCGACGGTCAAATTGTCGAGCAAATTATTTTTCTTTAGGTGAGGGGAGCCCTCTGCTGGCGATCTTGGGAAGTCGTAATTTTATCTATAGTTGAGGTGTATCTCCACCCGGTTGGGCATGGACATCAGAGTACACCGGACAACCAGAAGGGGGCGTCGTAGTCGCAGAAGGCACACAGCGTAAGGCGTGGCTTTAAGAGTGACGACCCTTATTCAGGGCTCCGCAACAGGGGCGTCGAACAGATGGGCGGGGCCGCTTACACTGCGTACTCGAACAGATGGGCGTGGCCTCTTATACTGTTTTGCTTGTCTTGTTGCTACGAAGGTTTCAACGACGAATCCTTGCGTCCCGTGGGAGGGGCTACGATAGCCGGTTTACGCCTACTCTACCACTGGGAACACTGACTGCGACTGGGCGGCTTATGTCATACACGGAAGCGAAGAACTGAGAGAAACCAGGTACGTTGGATATAAGTTTATTCACCTATACAATTCTATACCTTTTTAACCCTTTTACTAGTCTTACAAATTAAACTGTTTTATTTCAACAGGACATCTAGCTGCTTGTTCAGCA
>JAVBJR010001215.1:0-3002 GCA_031546965.1 Dysgonomonas sp. | reverse complement strand
CATTTATCAACCTACACAATTTGAACACAGATGGAAATCATAAGGGGTTCAAAGGACTTTTGAATCACCCTGTATATTTTCACTGCTGAGCTAGATGTTATCAATGAAGAAATGTTTTATGTTTTCTTGCTGTATATGCTGCTTCTTAGTAGATTATTTATTATGATTCACATCAAGAAATTTCCTGTTTTTATTGCATTGTCCTATAGCTGTCACACAACAATTTTCATATACATATTACAAGCTGCATGATTTTGTTTCGGATTACATCTTCATTATTTATTACAATCAATGTCACATAGTACATATTCATACATAAAATATGAATTCAAAGGAACTATACCCCCACCACGGAGTCTGTGGACTTTTCTTTAACAAAAGGGACCTTTTAATCCTTTAATTGCCATTGTTCAACTATTGTTCAGCCTGGTCCCCCCTCTCTGGCTCCTTTTGTCGGAAAGGTCCCCTTTGTTGAAGTACACAGACTCCCTGGTGGGGGTATACTTGCTACACAAGACTTATAAATCAGAGGATGGTTATGTTTCTCTGCACCTCCTCTTAGCATGATTCATAACCGGATAATCCCTGTAATATTTATGGTGCAATTCGAAATCGGGCAGAGGAGTCTCAGAACACTTTTCTTCTGTTTCAAAATGTATTAATTATTAATACACGGCAATTAATTAGATAATACAGTATTTTCAAAATGGTTATTTTGCCTTTGAGAGCGAATGTAACAGCATGTGATTGAATATCTGGATAAAGTGCTATTCTGATGTAGCGCATACCATGCTGTCTATAATATTCTCCTTGACAAATGTAAATTCCTGTATCAGCGTGGTCCACATCATTCAATACAATGCGGTTTCTTGTTGTGCCAACAACAAAAAAAGTTATGATACTTACCACTCTATACATGAGAAATACGCACGAGGATATAAATAACTATTTATTGTGCAATATGTGCACAACGTACCATGTGGCGCAGCTGTCTTATAAAAATAGTGCTGAATAAGAGTCATTTGATCAGATTAGTTGGACCTTGTGAGTGCATGTTATAACCTTGAAGATGTTATTTCCAATGAAATTGAGCACAGTTCATAACTGTATGCCATTTTTATTACAATTAATTCTGCAAATATATGTCACCTTGTTACTTTTTCATGTGCTCGGTTTCTGAACATTAACAAGGGTAAACATTAATCACGATCCTTTTAGAATATCCTCATTATTTATATTACAAATAATGTCACACTGTACAGAATCATCAATAAAATAGGATTTCAACGGAACTGCTTGTTACATGGGGCTCAAAAAACAGTAGATATAGTTATGAGGTTTCATGGCATCTCTTTTTAATACGTTTCATAAATGGATAATCCCTGTAATAGTTATGGTGCAATTCGAAATCCGGCAAAGGAGTCTCCGAACACCTTTTTTCTGTTTCAAAAATGAACTAATTATTAATACTCATGCCAATATATTAATTCATACATCCATTTCCAAAATGGTTATCTTGCCTTTGAGGGCGATTACAACAGCATGTGAATTAGTCTCTGAATATTCCCGTGTATAATGTACTCCTTTACAAGTGTAAATTCCTGTATTGTTGTAGTCCATTTCATTCAATACAATGCGGTTTCTTATTGTGGCAACAATAAAAACAAGGTTATGTAATTTCTATATAAGAAATGCACGAGAATGAGAATCTAATGAGACCTGTATTCGGAAATCCATTGGCCAGAAATGTGTAAGCGATCGTATATATCTGTGTTAATGCCCAAGTCATTTTTGTACCAAATCACATTTGAGCCTTCCACTTGTGGGTAAACACAGTCCAGGGTTACGTTGGATCCTCTTTCTACTAACAGCCAACCCAAACTGTCCCATGCAGAGCCAGTTGCATTCACAATGATGGATGGTTTAAAACCTGAAATTTATGCGGAAAATTTGAATTTTTGTAAGGACAACTCCTTCCAAGATGGCGCGTAATTCACTTACCGATTTCAGAGAGGTCTATCTCATCTGATTTCGAATATGACATGCAACGTTTTAAATCGTAATCAAATTCCATATTATCGTAGGATTTTTGCCACACAAACTTGTAACTTAAATAGAGATTTTCAGCCACACATTTGAAATAGGAAGAACGACTGAGTGGGTCCTTGAACCTCTGTGATAAGTTGATAGTACCATTATAACACAGACTTCTTTCCGAATCCAATTTAAGAATGGCAGCTGTAAACAAGAGGTGAAATTAATTTGCGAGAATTTGGCACATTTGGTTTCCTGCTTCACAAACGAGGAATATTAATTTCATTTATAATTACCTTGCCATTCGGTTTCATTTTTAAGGGGTACACATTGTGGATTTACAATTCTTTCGCTATCTGGGCCATTGCATTTCATGTTTGTAGGTTCACCACAGAATTGAAACAACGATGGATCTTTGCATCTGAAATTGGCGTAAAAATTCTTTCGGATATATTCGGGATTTTCGTAGAGTTTTGAGCCGATCACTGTTGTGACCACGTTTTTATCTTCTGGTAGTTCGCAACCATCTAAAATATCTGTAAAAATAGAACATTAATTATATTAATACACTATATTGCTATTAAAACTAAAAAATACTGCTATATTGTTTATTCTTACACGAACTTACAGTATAATATTAATTTGGAAAATATACCTTTTTCTTTTAAATCGTTGATGATGTAATCCAATTTCTGCGATATATCTGTTAGGGACAATGATTCAGACATGATGACGCAGAACAATATAACAAAAACACACAATGGTAACATTCTGAAAAACCACATTTTGTCTCGAAACTAAAAGGTATGCTTGCATGCCAAGTCACTCGTTATATATGTTACCGTCATTCTGTCAAAATCCGCCGTTTGCCGAATGACGTCACAACGCGGTAATCGTTCGTTCCGAGGGTTCTGCTGTCGCGTGAGAAAACCTAACCTAACCTAATTTAAACTAATTAACTAAACAAT
>JAVBJR010000492.1:0-3233 GCA_031546965.1 Dysgonomonas sp. | reverse complement strand
TTCTGCTGTCGCGTGAGAAAACCTAACCTAACCTAATTGAAACTAATTAACTAAACAATCCTACGTTTCGACGAGTTTGCTGTCACGTGGGAAAACCTAACCTAACCTAATTTAAACTAACTAAACATATCTCAGTCCCGCCAACAATTGGAGGAGGCGGAGAATGTCGTAGTACGTGCGCGGTACACGTTGTGACGTCATAAAACGCCGATTCGGCAAACGGCGCGTCTTTGCAGAATGACGGTAACATATATACCTTGGCTAAACTGCCACCTTCCAAAACATCCAGAAACGTGTTATTCTTCATATTAAGCTTCAAATACAGCCACAAATTATCTTCGATTACACTTCTGTTGGATGGTATGTGAATATTCTATTATTTATTTGTTAATATCGAGGAATATTGATATAGCACAAATGTAATTTGTCTGACAAATATAGAGTTTTAAAATGTTACAATGAATAAAATTATATTTTCTGTATACCACTATTTAAAACTTAATATGCTCCAAAATTTACTTTTGTATTGTTAAGTTTAAACAACAACTTACATAATTACATATTTAAAATATTAATGAGCATATCTACCAAAAGTTTTTAACAAGAGAGAATAAATGAAACATAGTTGTTTATGTCAATTTAAATTAATTTTAATTCAATTCGAATATTATAGTGCCGTTAACGCTGTTGTACAGTTTTCTCAAATACATTGTTGCATGTATATCTTAAATAAACATACACACCTTGGAGTATAAACATCAGGCACAAATTTCAATAAGGGAAAGCAAACTACTTTGAAGATGAAAACATTTATTATTGCATTGTTGATGTTATCAACTATCCAGTCCAGTAGTAAGTTCAGCATCAAAGCATATTCATTATTTTTGCAAGTGTTATTTAAAATACACATAGTAGCATATGCAACATGTGTTATGTGTAATATTACTGAACTTTTAGGCGCAGAAATAACAATCACAACTAGTTTCTCCCCTTCACCAATTCTACAATTTCCTGAAGACCAGGCAATAGGTTGACAAAACAATTACTTGTATGTACAATTATCCTTAACGTCAGTTTTCTAACTGTACAGTGTCAGGCCTACCAAGGTCCTACCCGTTCCGGACCAATCCCGCATAGTCCGAACGCGTTTCCGACCCAATCCACCGTCGGTGATTGGTCGATTGCGTTTCCCGCCAGAAACGTCACCAAATCCTACCCAATCCGATAAATCCGACCGCAGTCCGATACATCCGCAGTAGTCCGGACCGTGAAACAGTCGTTTGGTGGCGCTGGAATCGGCGAAAACGTCATCGAATCCCACAGCAAAAAGTCAATCCGGACCGCGCTTGTTTTGAATGTTTTTGGAGGCAGCTTTCGGTAAATAAATGTTTATTTACTGCGCAATTCTGTTCTTACTGGTGTATGTAATCGAAAATCGATCATTTCATACAGTTAGGGCTTCATTGCATCTCCTAAACACCAATAAAATTGGTTTCACAAGCACGAATGTGAATCTGAAAATGTAATTTGCGATATATGCAATAATGTTGCATGAAATATGGCCTTGTGCAATGTTTTGCACATACCACCCAGGGAGATATTGCGCAGAGGCGAATCTCATTCATCAAATGAATAATCCACTGTTTCTCTCGATTTGTAAAGAACGATGTGAATCTGTTTGTTGCAACTTTACGAGCAAGAGATACGGATAAGTCTCAACAATTCAGCACGAACAGTCTCGAATTCGGAATCCAGGTAATAAAAGACTGGACTTGCATATTCCACTATATTTTGGATGGAATAATCCATTGTTTCCTTTTTTCTCAGGATGATTACGAGGGTCTATTTAAAATAGCAGATAAGGGAATAATTGATAATTGGAATACAGTTGACCTAGAACTACTTCGACCTCTGGATTATGAAGATTTCATGTTTTACAGGGTGATTGTGATAGTAACAGTAAGTTTCTATTTTGTTAATAAAAACTTTGATATCCAGCAAAATTAACTAGTGCACTACATTAAGAAACAATCAATTACTGCCTTGCATTGGAGAAACACTCAAAGCAATAACTACCATTTACATTTACACTTCACAACAGTGCAATGCATCTACAGACGAAAGTAGCAAATCCTCAACTCATAAAGAAACAGCACATAATATATGTTTAATGTGCCTACATGTTTCAACCACTTAACATGTGGTCATTTTCAGGGCCATGAAACTACAGAATTTACATATTACATTTTGCAGGACTGCAAAGATGGATGTACTCCGGTATTAAGTGCTGAATCTGTGATAACAATCTCGGTCAATGATGCACCAGATCAAAAACCCATAATCACCAAATACACCCCATACGTGGAAACCACAGAAAATACGCCCCCGGTAAGCAACATCTAAAAATGATAATTATAAGTTAAATAAAACCAAATGAACATCATAATGCTCAATTCAACAGGGCACCCCAATAACCACTGTTGCAGCTGTTGATGGTGACCGAGGAATTAATCAGCCAATTAAATACTCACTAAGAGGTGAATTTCATGCAAATCATTTGCATTTAAATGACAAAATATCACAAACATTACATGGGCAACTTACAGATCCATCAGGATGGTATCAGATAGGAGAAGACAGTGGAGAAATCACAGTGAAAATATCACCAGATAGGGAAAACCCAAATTACCAGAGTGGCACAACGTTAACTATCACGGTATGTTTCATGATGATTACAATTCAATATAGTACAAGATAGATACATTCAATAGGGGACTTCATCAATTATCTGCGCATGCGCAGCTTAGCGCAGTGCATTGTGGGAGAGGTATGCTCCTCCCTCACTAATAGCATGCAAAACATAGGGCAATTTTGAAAAATCAGCGCGGCTTTTCATCAAAAACCTATAATTTGCGGACAACAGCTTAGCCAATGGTAAGAAAGTTTATTTATATGCTAATTATGTAGTGGATTGATATTTTAGTGATCAAAATTGGTTGCTTGCAATTATTTTATGTAATCTGCGGCGATCGCGTTCATGCATTTACGATAGGCCTAATCGATCGTGTTTTCCGAAAAACGTCCTTTCCAGGTTATTTATGGGTTATTTCGGTTAATTTAGTTAGCCAAAACTAGCCTACGGTTAACTAATGTTAAGTTAGGTAGGTTGATTGTGCTATAGGTTACTTGCAATACATGTAGTGAACTAAACTAACCGAAATAACCCAAAAAAA
>JAVBJR010000939.1:0-3567 GCA_031546965.1 Dysgonomonas sp. | reverse complement strand
TGATTCTAGTGAACGATAAAATACACATGCTATTAAATATACAGGGACAGTTGAATCAAGCTGATTGGGCTCCAAATAGCACATTAATTTGAATATGATGTATGATAAAAATTATCAATGTGTTTACATTGTTCCAAATGTCCTATATTATGTACCTACCTGCTAAAAGCAGGATTGAACGACAATGCTGTAACATAGTGACAAATGATTCCAGAGAGATTTGCACTTAGAAATAATTTGTAGCTGTAATAAAATAGTTATTAGTTTTATTAGTTTTATGAACTATAGATGACACATAAATATAAATGCAGAGTACAAAGTATTCATGTGATCCATTTAGGTGACATAATAAGATACAACACAGTTGAAATATTGTTACTGTACTAAAAGTTTCATAATCAATGACACAAATTAAGATTCCGGGTTGAGCAAACTGTAACAGTATAGATACACAATAATTATGTAATATAATATACAGGGTTGTTCAAAAGTCTGGAACTTTTGTGAATAACGGTTTACTTATCATACATATCAAAAATGTAACAATGGGGACAAATAGGAAGTCATATATGCACTTTCCAATGGTGCCAAAATTATCTAACCTTGACCCTTATTTCAAGGTCATCTGTGTTCTAACTTTTCAACTGTTGAAGATAGGACAAAATTTTGAATTAGGCGCGTGAAGAGCACATCCGATTTAGTACATACAAATTGTTTTCAGAAAGATTGGTGCATTCATAAACGTAGGGAAGTTTTTGAAATGTAGGACTCTAAGATGAATACTGTGCGCTGCAGTGAAGTGACTCCTCGTTTACTAAGGGTTATCTGAAGTGTACTGCTTGGTATGTATGAAAACAAACCTGCAAGTTGTAGTTGCAACCAGCCCTATTGGCATTTCTGGAACATTTACGACTACATGCTGTTAAATTTGCCCATGTTTATACATTTCCTAAGAAGAGGTTATGTGAGAGTAAACTGCTGTTTGTATGCAGAGTGATTTATATGCGAATTTGTGTGGAAAATGAAGTATGGAATGCAGGCATGTCGTTAGCATGCATAAATTAAGGAGGGTTTTGACGTCCATATACACTGCGTTTATCAATAAGTGATAAACTCTATGTATTGTATATACATATACAGTATATATTGGACTAAAACTCAATATCCCAAATTTACAGCTCATACTTTATTAGGCAACCTCTCCAAAGGAGATTTGTGCTGCTCCCTTTCGGATTATGCTAATAATTTTGCAACCAGGCAATTCGTTTGCACTTACGTGGGTTTTCATTTTCGGCAACGCCCCTTTTTTATGCACCACTACTGTATGTTATACATGTACCCTACTATGTATTAAAAATAATTGAAATCCCCCATCAAAATTGTGCTCTAAATTTCAGCCATTATCTATATTCACAAAAGGTAAATTGTCTTTATTTAAATTATGATGCATGACGAAAAACAATGGGTTCAGTTTAATGTAACATACTCGAACAGTTTAGGGATCTTCCATTACTGCTGTCAGGCTCTGTAAATAATAAGGGGGGGGGGGTACCCTCCAATTTTGTAATTATTTTAATTATTGGACATAAACAATAAGTGCAAAAATGTGATTTATTTCCAGGATTGTTATCATGTTCTTAACTCAGTAATGTGCAGTACAATGTCCTAAACAAAATGAACAGGATGAAAGAAACAGAAATTGTATAATTGATTAAAATTGGTTTCTGAAGTGAAAATAAAGATTAATCTCTGGCAGCGATGACGTTTTGTAGCAATTTGCATGCAATTTCAAGAGGAAAGCAATTAACCTCCAACATAATTAATACCAATTAATGGATAACAATGTAGATCCCATAGGGGGTCGCAATTGAGCTTTTACAATATGTTGTAGTCATATTGAATTTCATAAATATTCGTCTGGTTCTCCAAGGCAAACTTTAAAAAAATATGAAATGCTTATATTGTGAAAAGTCCTTGTCTTGCAGAGTCATAAAATGCATTTAAAGCTTCTCAAAGCATATGATTGATGTAGCCTAAAACACTTGAAATTTGCATCCCAAACACTGCAAAATAAAAAGAAAAATTGTGTAGGTAAAAATAGCTTCTTCAATATCCAAGATTAGATTTGCAGGAATTCTTGATTTTTCCAAAAAGAAATATAATAAATTCCTAAATATAATTTTATGAAATAAACCAAAATAAGTTTTATTATTCAAATCATTATTTCTTAATATTAATGTTGTCCATTATTAATGGTCAAATTTAAATCAATGCAGGTTACTCATCATTTTGTATTGTAATATTATACATACATACATACATACATACATACATACACCTATGAGTTAGTTTAATTGGCAACTTCTGTTATAATATCTTAAAATTATGTGCACTTGCAATTGTTATATAGTGGAAATTTTCTAAGTGTTCCACCCCTTTTTCTGGCTCCTCCCCTCGCTCTGGGAATTTATTTATCCATTCTAAATCCTTGTTTATAACACTGGCTTCTTCACCATCCTTTATTGTCTTAACCATATCAAAGATGTGAAAATTGGAAGTAAATAATGCAGAAGTTAGCTATATATATACAAATTTTGATGGAATGGTGCAATAAATAATCCTCAAACAACTTAAGTGTATAATCTGCATCTGAGTAAAAAAAAAAACTGAGTGAACTTATAGTGAACTGAGTAAATTAAAACGTCTTTCAAGTTTCAAACGAAGCTTTTGGAAGCTTATTTGTAAATAAGTATTATCATTATTTAGTTAATCCTGCAATAAAGTTGCAGCTTGGGGCCATGCAATGGAGAAAAGTCGGAGCATAAATATGGTGGTTGGAAAACATTTAAGGCAGGTTTTCCGAGTCGTTTACTTGGTGCGATTAACCGTTTTTCAGTATATTTATTATCATATACTCGGCAAGAGCAGCTAGCAGCAGCAGCAAAATGTAATAAAAGAAACGATGCAAGTCGTCGTGAATCTTATATACTTGACTTTATCAAGACGGTATAGATTACCAGGACCGGTCTTTGAAAAGTTGCATCATGACTGGGAATCGGAATGATGGATAAACAGGCGACAGGAAACCAGTTTCTTGCTTTTAGCCATAATAAGAGGTGTTTTTTCCCTCTCCTTTTTATATCCTACTTCCATCAGTGTAAAGAAAGCTTCTTGGGAGTTTGAAGACTCAGGATTTTCTTGTTGTGTTGTTGAGCAGTTGAGGAGTTGAGGGTACGAACATCTTCTCTGTCTTTAAGTGCAATGAAAATGCACAAATTCTTGCTTATATCCTAGGCTGGCTTTTGTTATACAAGGCTTGTTTATTCGCTTGTTGGTGCACGTGTTTGGCTGAAAATCTGGGTACAAAAGCTCACATCCCTCTTTCTATCTCTCTCACCAACTTCCCTTGTCTACCTTAATTGGCTGGTTGTTGGATGAGCAGATGGTTGCTCAGAGGTGAGGGTGCCATCACTAGGCGTGAATATTGTTGACAGACTTGCTGAAAGAACACTCAAGTGCATATGCAGTGTCCGACAGACAGACCACTTCACATCTTTTTCTTTCTAT
>JAVBJR010000891.1:0-4872 GCA_031546965.1 Dysgonomonas sp. | reverse complement strand
TGGCTTGCTTGATGTATCAACGATAACCTGGCAATACTTTAAACAAATGATGTTCATGAAGAACGTGATGGGACGTAGAAAGTACAGTAATAATATGTTATTATTGCAGATGAAACAACTTGAATGTAAACTAATTATATTTTTAAAGGACAAGTTGCAATGTGGTTTATGCATGCCTGCAGTGGTGGTGAGTCTTCAGAATTAACAGTGCTCAAGAACATGGAACCCCAACAATCCATCCAAAATGATATAACGGTCCTTATAATTTTTCTGTAGTGCATACGATATTGTGTGATAACAAATTCATTATGAGTATAAAACATTATACAGATTGGAGATGAACAACTACACCAATCTTTGCCTGCAGTTGGGGCAGACATAAATGATGATGTTGAGAGTATGCAATACTGTGAGGATCAGGATGATGATTATCATAGTCCTGTTGATCACAGTTATTACGAGCATGAAGAAGTCGATGCACAGCCAGCATGCCAGCAGCCACAACCGCCACAGCAACACGGATCTTTGCCAACAGTTTTGCAGTCAAGGCACATTGCACAGAATACTTCAAATACAGTGCCTACTGCAGCTGTTTCGCGAAGCAGAATGACTATGAATCGCAACAAACAAACCCAGGAAATGGGTCTACAGAATATTCTGGCAGATGAACTGATGCAAATGAATGAGTAAGAAACACTGCTTTGTCAGTAAGCTTGCAATTGGTATAGGCCTAGCTATTAAAACCATTTGAGATTTTTTTTTTACAGAAAAATGGCAGGCATAGCTGCAGACCCAAACGAGACATTTGGAAGATATGTAGTGACTGTGATGAAAGGTTTACCTGAAGATAGAAGACACTTGTGTGAAGAGCTTATAATAATGGTTCTGCAAGGATGTCGGCGTGGCAATGAAGTTGTCGTTATTGAACACAAGGCATAAAAATGTTATTTTATTCCACAAATTGAAATTAATTAATGCTATATTTATTACACAAATTGAAATTAATACTATAATATTTATAATACAAATTGAAGTTGATTAATGTTATATTTATTACACAAAATGAAATAATTAATGCTATAATATATATTATACAAATTGAAGTTCATGTTATAATACTTTTTACACAAATTGAATTTAATTAATACTATAATATTTATAATACAAATTGAAGTTAATTAATTAAAGTTATATTTATTACACAAAATGAAATAATTAATGCTATAATATTTATTATACAAATTGAAGTTCATGTTATAATACCTATTACACAAATTGAAATTAATTAATGCTATATTTATTACACAAATTGAAATAAATACTATAATATTTATAATACAAATTGAAGTTAATTAATGTTATATTTATTACACAAAATGAAATAATTAATGCTATAATATTTATTATACAAATTGAAGTTCATGTTATAATACTTATTACACAAATTGAAATTATTTAATGTTATAATATTTATTACAAATTGAAATTAATACTATAATATTTATTATACAAATTGAAGTTAATTAATGTTATATTTATTACACAAATTGAAATTAATTAATACTATAATATTTAATACGCAAATTGAAATTAATTAATGCTATAATATTTATTACAGAAATTGAAATTATTTAATGTTATAATTTTATTCCACAAATTGTAATTAACCATTGTTATTGTATTTAATTAAATTAAAAGTGAAATTAAAAAAAACGCCTTGGCCCTACATTTTATACCTGGCCCTGCAGTCCAGGAACATGCCATTGGCAAGGAATATCACCATCTGAAACAAAATATGTTGCAAAATTATCTCGGACATCAACAGCTTATTGAGAGAAATGGCGTGTGTAGCTCCTGGGGATCGGTTGCATTGCATTTGATTCACAATTGTCTTCCCTCCATGCTCCAGGATGTATCCCACCAGTGACATCAGGATAGTCATTGTATCCTCGAGGACAGTATATGTTATCAGCACATAATAAGAAAGCATTTAAATATTTAAGATTATACGAGGCGACAAAATAATATTGTGTACTACCATTTGAAGAATTCTCAGACATGAGAAAATTGTGCAGAACCACTGCAGCTGTTATGACATTTTCAGTGTTAGCAGGGTTCAACATGAGCGGTCGTCGAAAAACTCGCCATCTAGCAGCCAATATCCCAAAAGCACACTCGCAACGTCTAAATACACAAATAAATGTTTAACATTTGTGCACATATTTAATTTGATATTTCAATAGGCCAAAAGTTTATTATATACCTTGCTCGGCTTAATCTATAGTTAAATATCCTCTTAATTGGTGTGAGAACTCTTGATGGGAATCTACGCAAGATAGTTGGTGTTAGCTGGAAGGCCTCATCCCCAAGTAGAACATGGTGTAGAATGAAATTTGTGCCAGCAATTCTGGCCTCTCCTGGTAACTGCAATGGCCCTTCTAACATCTGTGCAATGTTGCTATGTTTCCAAATACCACTGTCTGAGTTTGAACCGTATGCACCTATGTCCACAGCAATAAATTTACAGTTTGGGTCAACCACAGCCATTAATACCATGGAACTTGTGCCCTAAAATGAAAACAATTAATAGTCATAATCATTAATAATAAAGGTGGTGTATGGCCTACCTTATAGTTGTAAAATAGTGATCCAGATTTTGCTGGCTGTTGTATTACTATATGCTTCCCATCCACCGTACCACAGCACAGTGGGAAGTTCCACATCCTATAGTAGCCTTCTGCTGATTGTTTCCAAATTTCTGCATTTGGGGGCTGCAGTTCAATTATAATATTATTACATGTGAATCTCTTGCAAATACTTTGATGCTACACAAGCTCACTGGTAGGTAAATGGGATGCAGGACCTTCCATAATGCATCACATACTTCGGTGACAATTTGATGCACAGTGGTTATACCGACACGAAATGAGCAGGCCAAACTAAAGTGCGAGTCTCCAGTTGCTAGAAACCTAAAACAAATGTATCATCACTTATTACAATCACTAGTGACATTTATTAATATAAAGTATGGATGGTGTCTTTCAAATGCTTTATAACAAAGCATACACTATTACATCACCATCTGAATGAACAAATCAATAATACCTTATCACAATTGCTAATCTGTGACCAGCATCAATGTGGTTTGGTCCACGGTATTTTTTGGTTGTATATGGACGGGTGAGCTCAGTTAACAAATCAAATTGGCTAGAAGTCATCCATGTGAATTTCTTGAAGTATGCTTCATCTGGTTCACAACGCATTTCTTTCATCTGAAACATTGATTATTACTGGTAAGGAATTTTAACACAGGCATTTATAAATTTGAAATTACTGAATTCCACTATTTTAATCTCAATTGCATTTGCAGCATTCACAACACATATGCTTTAAATAATATATATGCTTCTAAAATACTTCTGCATTGCTCATCATTACACAGTCGACTCCATTTATAACGAACTCGCTTATAATGAAATTCTACTTATAACGAAGTGTTTGGCTTGGCACTACATTTTCCCTATGTTTTTAATGTTACAAAACTCCGGATAAAATGAAATCGGATACAACGAAACTCCGGTTATAACAATGCAAAAATGGCTGTAAATTGAGAATTTCACACCACATATAACGAATTGGGCATTTACAGTTTCAAATCCTTGCCTTAAATATGGAATCACTAATTTCAAAAGAAATTATCAAGACAAAATTTCAGAAAAAAGTAACATTTCTTTCATACTAAATGCTAAAACATTCTGTCCTCATGTTTAAAATGATCTTAATTTCAGAAATTAAAGTTATGAACGTTTCTTTGATAGCGATTGTTCAAATACACTTTTATCATCCAAAGTGACCAGTAAAACAAATAGAAGAAAAAATTAATAAGAAATAAATGTTTCAGGTTTGCTTATAACAAACCCCGCATATATCGAACTAAATTGGCTGGCATTTACAAGTTCGTTATAAGTGGAGTCGACTGTATTACAATTTCATATCATGTTTTGATATATATCCATGCAGGAAATTCCATCCTACCCCAAAATCATAACACAAATTGTATTGCGTAATTAATATTTGCCAAATGATGATAAATTCTCTTACCAGAGTACTGTTGTATCCTAATTCCATCCTTTTCCTCCACAAAGGATGAACAGCCCATCTGCGTTGTCTTCTTTTCCCATTGCTTTCACGATTGTTTATCATTGCCATGAATGACAAAATTATAATTTTTCTTTGCCAAAAGAGTGTTTGAATTTCCGCCATTTTCGCGGGATGAAACGTTCTACAATATATCGATATTAAATCGATATCTTTGCTAGTTTGGCTCACACTCGCACTTCCGAGTATAAACGATCGGTGCCGGTGCGGTTTACGACTTGCACATTGGAATGCAGATTGCATTTCAAGTTCGCGAACACAATTCTGATTTACAACCTGCGAAAACGCTACCATAAACCCACCCTAAGGCCGCGTTTATGGTCGCGAAACTCGTACGAATTTGTCGATAACTCGTGCAGTTTCGTATTCACGAGTCCGAGTTTTTCATGCGAGTTCCGTATCTGGCAATGATAGATCGGGCGTGCGATTCTGAAACCGAATCGCAATTTTGGATCGGTTTTGCGACCATAAACCCGGCCTTACCTGCTTACCATCAAATACGTGCGCCGTCCGTAACAGTATTGTTCCAGAATGCAGCAACAAAAAAAAAACGGCGGCCGACGTACGACGCTCTCACCAAGGATACAATATACTGTACCAGGATGTAGCACTCCCCTCATTTTCAATGGGAAAGAGAGTGGCAGCTGTCGATTGGCTGACGGGAATGAGCAGTGCATCATGGGTCAAAATGCGCATGGGCAGCGATTCCTTGAG
>JAVBJR010000354.1:0-5500 GCA_031546965.1 Dysgonomonas sp. | reverse complement strand
ACAGTGTTTTGTTTTGTATTTTGTAGGGTTGATTTCAGCTTTCTTGCAAGTTCATCCTTTCGGTGCCAGTGTGGATTACATCTGGTCGTACTTGCATCGGCTCGATGGCTCTTTGCAACCGAGGGACGTGGAGAAATTACTCTGCAATTTCCCAACAGTGTTTCGCCAAGAATTGACAGGAGTTGGGGCATCTCTGGAAAGGAGGTGGAAATTTGCTGGTTTTGACGTGGCAAACCAAAACAGTTAATATGCTTTAATTTTATAGTCAAACTATAAATATACTTTGAGATTATAAGTGTGACATTTTGCTAGTCTACTACTTAGAAGGTGAAGTTTTTTTGTTTGTTTGTTATATGCCAATTGTTTGTGTCAATCTTTCGTGCAATATATTGTATAACTATATACCTACCTACAGGGTATGTGCATTATTGACAACCTACAATTTATATACATATATATATATATGTTTTACATTTTCATGCATGAGCTTAATTTTGTCTGCGAATAAAAATATTTGACTGCAGCCCATGTGCACTACTTTTAGTTACTGAAAGTATAAGTATTTGTAAACTTATTAGTAAGATCCCCTGAAATTGATAGTAATTGGCATGAGAGTTGATCGACACTATGCGTTCAGATTATGACATATGCTACTCTCTAAACAGGGTGCCATCTGCACGAACGTAGGCTGGGCTTTGACTGCGCGATATTACATACTTTATGGGCTATAGGGATCGTCAGCCTTTAGGGATCGCTGGAGCGAAAGTGGCAAATTGGCTACGAGCCGTTATTCTCCCAAAACTAACCTAATCTAACCTAAACTAACCTAACCTAACCTGACCTAATCTAACCTGACCTAACCTAACCTAACTTAACCAAACCTAAAAATCCAAACAGTGATCCCTAAAGGCTAACGATCCCTATAGCCCATAAATTTCGTAAATAAGCTTTGGCTGCGCCAACCAGATGTGACCCTGTTTAGAGAGTAGCATACGTCATAATATGAACGCTTATGAGTGTCAACTCTCGTGGCGATAGCTATAAACAAAGTAAAACCGTGAATATATAAATTAATCTGTGTGAAAAATATAGTGAAGTCAAACAATTTACTGTATTTCAATATTTAGTCAATATCGTTATTTTAAAAATCTGATTTATCCATGGTTTATCAAGGTTTATCATATTGGGATTTTTCAACAACGACGCTTCTGCCAATGGATGATACATCAACACACTCTCGCATATATTCATAAAGCAATAACTCCTGAAATACTCGATTTAGGAAGCAGAAATTGGAATTTACGTCCTTTTGTAAGGACTGAACTTGGGTTGCTCTATCTAAATCCGGTGTCAGAAATGATCTGGAATGAACATATTTTGTTTTTGCTTGGAACTCGCCGAACTCACCGCGTCATTTTGCATCGTTTTGAAAACCGGTACGCCCGGTACGTATCGAAAATGTATCGATACGAACATTTGATAACAAAATGGCGGCTTCTATGGGAGGGATTTTCGATCGTATCGTTCTGAATTGTTGCGATTTCCAGCAGAATCTATCATCGATTGCGTCTGTTCATCAATCTCATAACGTAAAATATTTAGCTGTACTATCGGAAAATGGGATTTTTCAAGTTTTTGCAAATGGCAACGAGATGGAAGCGATTTTCGAAGTGGAAAACGTTCGATTGTAAATAAGCCTAACTATATATTTTCGGTCCAGTTTCCCCTTAATTTCTGCTAATATTTGAACGCGTGTTTTTATTTCTATAGTTTCGCCGGCTGGCAGGTTCCAGTGGGAAACGATGGCCTGAATTACCGTTTCGCCATCGAAAATATCGAACGAGAATTATGTTTATACGAATTTCAACCCCTTGGAAAATGGGTTTGTGTCCATGTAATAAACAACAGTCTTCTCAAATATCTTTTAGATTTGGAATCGTCACTTACAGTCAAAGGTATAAAATGACAGGCTTCATATTCATTATCGTTCGTTTTATTTATTGCAAATTGTATATACATATAGATTTTCCTGAATTAAAATTCTTGGGGTATCAAGGACTTTCTCATGAACAACTGCGTTTGACAGTGTCCAATGATACAGATATTTTTGTACTACAAAAATCGGGTAATTTATCCTGGGAATCTATGAAGATGCCAAAGGATGAAGAAAAGTTGAGGATTTGTTTGACAACAGCATATCAAACCAAATCCAGGATTTATGCTGTGTCTGAAAACTTAGATGCCATCTGTATCCTTTATTTTTAAAATGTACATCAAACTCCAAACCTATCTCTCGCGAAAGGTTTAGTCACATTTTGAACATGTAAAACATTATATAGTGCGTCTCAACTCAAGGTTGCAGTAATTCCCTCTTGTTTTCTGGCTTTATGGGGTAAATGCTTACACCAAAAAATCATTCCACTATATACAAAGTTAATGGAATATACTTAATAAAGTTAATTAGCAATAATGTTTTCAAAATTCGACCTACATATTATGTGAAATTAATTCTTGGCAATCGTTGATGTGTGCAATCTTGAGTTGAGACGCACTATAAAGACATTATTCTAGGGTGTCTACTGTCATGAAATTTCTGAAAGTCCTGAAAAATCATGAATTTGCGTTAATTACATATTTACATTTTTTAGAGTAAGTAGTGAATATGTTTTTATAGTGTTACAAAAAGGCTGTTGAAGACGGATAATATTGCTGAATGTGTTATTAAGCATTTAAAGATTTTTCCCAATCCAAGTTGACAAAATATCCAAAATATCAAAAAATATTTTATAACTAATTTTGTGTAAAATAAACAATGTGTTAAATAATAAATGTTAATAAACGTTTTAAAATTATGTTTAAATTTGTTGGGTAATTTTTAAATTATTGTACTGTACCTAACTTGTAAATACGAATCAAAGTTGGTTTATAACGTCATTATATTATAAATAGTCATGAAAATCCTGGAAAAGTCATTATAATTTGCCATTTAAACTTTTTAAGTAGACACCCTGTATTCCAAACATAATTAGCATACATTTGTAATTTCCTTGATATGAAGAGTTGATATTGATTGATTTTCATTTCCTTAACTGGTCATGTAACAGATTCATTTTCCTTGAATACCGGAAGCCTTTTGAATTCTTGGTCTCTCCAGTCTTTAACCTGTGCTGACAATCCAAATATCTTGGTGAAATTAGATTCTTCGTGCCGTGTCCGTATTTGGGAAAGTGTTCGCAAAAGACGAATTGTCTTCTCGGACACTTTTGGACGTTTGATCGTTGCCAGCCAACAGGATCCAACCCGTAAAATAGAGGATGTTTCCCAAGAGATAAACGATGATTTATCAGTTGCATTGTCTTCCAGCCTTTACAAGGATGACGAGTCCGTTTACAAACTGGGAACTTTAGGGGAATGTCAATCCACGAGCAGCCGCGGAGGATCCATTTCATCTTTCACGCAGATCGGTTCAGTGTCCACCGCGAAGAACAAGAAACTACAATCGATAACAGGTTTTAATAAATGCAAATTGATGTTATATCAGATTGTATAAGGAAGAGTGTAGTAGCATTTTGGCTTTAATATTGGTGACATTCACAATTTAAAACTGCAGTTTGATTATATTTATATAATTTGTAAATGAACTTGTATTTTAATTTTAATTTGCTCTTTAAAAAATTGAAACTTATATTGTTTCATTAAATTACAAGGTTTCAATAAGACTGGGAATGCAACTCGATCAGTTGTGCCATCATCGGAGTGGATCTCCCAGGTGTTGAGTCCATCAGGAACCATTGCTGCATTTGAAATCGGTGCAGAGTCACTCACAGTCCTTTATGGTCCTGGAGATGTGGGTGAAGATGAAGCTCCTTACGGTGCAATTGCGATTTTAGATGCAGATAATCTTAAAGAAGTTGCATTCTCTAAGTAAGTGTGTATTATATTATTTCATTTGTCCAACCCTAAAATAAGAAACCCGGTGATTTACCTTGTATTCGTATTAGATTCCAAGAGAAGACATTGGTAGCATTCGGTGGCAAGTGGGCCTCACCTCATCTGCTGATAACAAAGCAGTCCATCGCTGCCTACCCGTGCCTCGAATCGCAAGCGAATATAATCGGCAAGGTAGTATATCCGTAATGGAGGAATGTTAGGAATGTTACAAAGGAGTTGGTGCCATTTAATTTCTTATTTACTTTAAATACAGCTGATGTTGTTTGAAAGTGGGGCCCATGCTGAAGCCCTTGCGAGGATCAACGAGTGGGACACGGTGTCCATTCCAATCGGTGTTCTAGTACGTGGTTTGAAACACCGTCTGGCTGAGGCTGTTGCTTTTTTCCTCAAAACAAAAGACAATTGTGAGTGTGTCAGACATAACTTGTGCGTAGATTATTTGATTCCTGAGCACTGTGTTTTCCAGTGATCCAAAATAGACCAGAACATGAAGTTGATGTGGGTTTGAGTGAGCTGGAAACAATTGCCGAGCACCTTGTCGCAGCGATAAGGGAAAACATGGCAGAGATAGGAGCGAGGAGATTTGCGGAACATTTGTTGTGCATCGCAATCAATTTTCTTAACAGGTATTTGTGCAAGTTTTAAAAATAATTATTTAATGTATTAATGAGTATCTTCTCACTTGATTTGATATTTTTTAAAAATATGCTGACCAGTGTTTGCTTCGTTTATTTCAGACTCCTTAGAAATACTGTTTGTTCTGATTTGGATCCTGCAGCGATTTCAAACATAAATAAGAAAATTATGCACTACTTGGTACCATTAAGAGCCTTGTTGAAAAATTACCAGAGGAAAAACTTAGTTGTGAAGCGAGGAATTGGTTTAGAGGATATCGTTGAACGAGTCTCACCCTTGAATAGTTTCTGGGAAAAGTGGACTGCTATGCAGCATACTGATGTTAGTATTTAATATCAAGAGTGGATCATTGTTTGTTTTGTTATTACAGTTATAGTAATGTTCAGAGTGAAATACTTTGTTTTGCTTTAGGATGTGATCCGTGACGGGATCTTTAATAACCACGTGCTTGCGGTTCAAGCATTTCTCTTACGGCATGAGGAACCGCTGAATTCTATGAATATTATTACCAAAAGTGGGTTGTGGTGGACAAAAGAATTACTGATTGCAAAAGATATTGTTCTAGCCAAAAGAGTCCTCATGATATTGGTAATACTTCGTGCGTGAACATCTAAGCTGTTGCGTATGTGAGCAAGTATTTGTGAAAGCCGGAAACATCAAATTCCGCATCAATTAAAAATTGTAAACACCATATATAGTTGAGTACTACTTTGGTATATAATCAAATCAGCACCCCCAGTTTTTTGAAGAAAAAAAAAACATCATTGGCGCGGCAGCTGCTCTCAAAGTCGCCATTTTGGGAAATTTGGTCCACACTTTACTCGGACACGGATTCATGAATTTAGATGGAACTTTCGCCATTCGTACCCTTTTTGCATTGCCCAATGACGTTGCATAGCAATTTGACCTTTGA
>JAVBJR010000741.1:0-4257 GCA_031546965.1 Dysgonomonas sp. | reverse complement strand
TCTATCACTCTCATACTTTTACTTGCTTCGCTGCGTGAGCAAGCGTTAAAATGCCACCATTCGCCACGTATGGAAATAAATCCGGCATCAGTCATTACTTGTCGAAGGAGTTTGCGGTTATCAATCTGTTCTCTCGTTAATAAACCTTCATGTAAGAGTTGCTCTTCTTGATTGATTCCGGCAGCTTTTCCAAAAAAATCAAACGGAGTACCCATATCTAAAGCAGAGCCATCGGATTGGCGAATGGTTAAATCTACCGCCATGCCATAATTGTGCATTCCTATCTTGCTCGGGTTGGCAACATAAGCACTATAACGAGTATTTTGAACCACTTTATACATCTTTCTTTGTACCGACATGGGGCGGGCAGCATCATAAATCAACAGGGAGAGATCGGGATTATTTTCTTTCAGCAGTTGCTGTGTTTTTGCTAATTTTTGGGCGGCTAAGGGATGTAGATATGCTTCCGAAAGATCGTCATATAATACCTCTTTTGTAAAATTATCGGTTGTAGCATATTTTAAATCAACCCGAATAGTTGAATCCAAAGAATGGATATTTACCAAACCTTGCTCTTCGAAATACAGAGCCATAGAAGATTTAGAGGGTGTTTGTATTTCTTTGATTTCTAAAGTATCTGATTGCAGAGAGGGTATATTGCGATTTTTTTCTTCCTTATTATGACAAGAAAGAAGAAAAAGAGGAAGAAAAATTAATATGCTTAATAACCGCATTCTCATAATCGGAACTATAGATTGTTATTATACTTGCCAAAGTAACAAAAAGGTCTGCGACCTACATCGGATCGACATCGTAATGCAAAAGTACCGATTTGAATTTAGAATTCATCATCACCTGTTTTTGATAAAACTCTATCAGTTCACGTATTTTTTGAGGTGATGCCTGATTTTCGATCTTCAAGACTATTTTACGAATATAAAGAGACTGTACTCTCGAAATACCGGGTTTTACAGGTCCTAAAACTCGTTCTTGAAAAGTCTGGCGAAGAGCATGAGCAAATTCTATGGCAAATCCCTCTGCTACCTGTTCCTCTCGTCCTCTCACTACAATTTCTATCAGTCGGTAAAAGGGTGGATACCTGAATAGTTGACGTTCATATATCTGAGTTTCGTAAAACGATGTATAATCGTTGTTCCGAATGTACGAAATGATAGGATGCTCCGGATGAGCAGTTTGTAACAGAACCAACCCACGTTTTTTTCGTCTGCCGGCACGTCCGCTCACCTGCATCATGAGTTGGAAAGCCCGTTCGTGCGCTCTGAAATCGGGATAATTCAACATGCTATCGGCATTGAGAATACCTACAACACTTACATTGTCGAAATCCAGCCCTTTAGATACCATTTGCGTACCCACCATAACATTGGTTTTATTCATTTCGAAATCAGCAATAATTCGTTCATACGATCGCTTACTTCGGGTAGTATCAAAATCCATACGGACTACATTAGCTTCGGGAAGAACCTCGTTTACCAATTCTTCGATTCGCTCCGTACCATAACCTTGTATCTCCAATGTTGGGGTTTTGCACTCGGGACACTCCGAAGGGATCGAATAAACTGCTCCACAATAATGACAAGCCATTACCCGTTGCCCTTTGTGATAAGTAAGCGTTACATCGCAATGCAAGCACTTGGGAGTCCACGAGCAAGTTTTGCATGCGAGTAGAGGAGCAAACCCCCTGCGGTTCTGAAATAAGATAACCTGTTCTTCCCGACCTAAAGCATTCTTTATCTCCTCTGTTAGGGGAGGTGATAAGATAGACTTCATTATCTTTCTTTTCCTTAGGTCTTTGGTATTGATAGGTACAATTTTGGGTAACTCAATCTCCGAATGCCGTTTATTGAGTGTTACTAAACCGTATCTGCCCGAAAGAGCATTGTAATAACTTTCAATAGCAGGCGTTGCAGTCCCCAATAGGGTTTTTACGCCATAGATACTCGCCAACACAATGGCAGCATTGCGAGCATTGTAGCGGGGAGCCGGGTCTTGCTGCTTGTAAGAAGCCTCATGTTCTTCGTCCACAATCACCAAACCGAGCTTGCGGAATGGCAAAAAAACTGCCGAGCGCGCACCTAATACCACTTGACATTCATCCTTTTGAAGTAGCGATTGCCACGTTTCGGCACGCTCATTGTCATTGAAGCGTGAATGGTATACTAGCAATTTATTGCCGAAGACCGATTTAAGCCGTTCGGTTATTTGAGTTGTCAATGCTATTTCGGGCAGAAGGTATAAAACCTGTTCGCCTCTTTCAATAGCATTTTTTATAAGTTGAATATATACTTCGGTTTTACCCGAAGAGGTCACACCATGAAGCAGAACAACTTGCTTTTCTTTAAAATTGTCATAAATTTCATCGTATGCTTTTTGCTGAAAAGGATTCAAAAGATGGGATGAATCGAGATTTGCATCCCCGTAATTAAAACGTCCAATCTCATTTTGAAAAGATTCTAAAACACCCTTTTCGATAAGTGTGTTTAAAGTAGATAGACTAATACCATGTTGCTCGAATAATTGTTTTTTGTCAATAAAAAAATCATTTGGATCGCTCGATTCATTTTTCAAATCCAAAAACAAAAGCAATGCTTGCTCTTGTTGCTTAGCCCTTTTAAGCTTTTCTAGAATGCTAGATAAGTCTGTTTCTGAATAGTTTTTTGATAGCCGAATACAAGTCTGGGTTTTTGCTGAATATCTATTCTGAATATTTTCATTCAGAAAGGCTGCCCCTTTGTCGGTTAGAGCCTTTACATAAGGAATAACATGTGTTAATTGAGTCAGTTTTTCGATTTCCGAAATGCGAAGAGGTTTCGATTCCGAAAGCACATCAAATACTTTCAGCTCATTCGGGGTAAGAGGTTCTTTGGCTTCGAAGGAGGCATTAAGAAAAACGAGAGTCTCACTTTCGAGTTTCAATGCTGCCGGCAATGCTGCCTTGTAAATTTCGCCCAAAGTACATATATAGTAGGATGCAATCCATTCCCAAAATTGGAGTTGTTGAGGCAATACAACCGAATGGTTATCTAATACAGAAACAATTTCTTTTATACCGGGCTTTAGTTCGTCAGATTCGTATCTCTTTTGTACGATTGCCGTATAGAACTTTTTCTTCCCGAACTGTACTATAACACGATACCCCTCAGCTACTTTATCAGCATACTGAGGGGGTATTGTGTATGTAAATTTACCTTGTAGCGGTAAAGGGACTATTACGTCAACATATGTCATTCACTCCAATTAAAAGAAGTAGGTTGCACTAACGTTCCAGTTATAAGGTTTATTTTTCACAAGATCGTCAATACCATTATCAGTGCCGTAATTGTCAGTCAACGCTTTTCGATAATACATGCCAAGCTCCAAATGGTGAAAAAGTTCAACACCTGCTCCGGCATTGACTCCTGCACCAAACGATTTGGTATTCCACTGATCGGTCACAGTATTTTTTGTTCGTCCGAGGTCTCCTCCATCCAGTTTAAACTGTATGTAAGGTCCTGCTGCTATAAATAGACCCAGCGAACCTGCAAGTCCGATTTTGTATTTCAAGTTTAAGGGAACGGCAATGTAATTATAGTCGGAGAGAGTGTATTGATATCCGTCTTTATCATCAAAAGCCTTATCATACTGCTGTTGTCCGTAGAGTGCCGACAGATCGAAGCCCAACCCGATAATAGGGAGTTTACCTTCCATGGTAGCTCCAATCTGAAACCCTAAACGATTATCAGCATTCAGTATATCTGTGTTGAGTCGGTTATCAGTAACATCAAATCCTCCTTTAATACCAAATCTGAGTTGAGAGGATACTGTGTACACATTGATCATTACGAAACAGAGCGCAATAATCAGTTTATAATATCTTATTCCTTTCATATAGAGAAAATTAAAGTTTATTCTTTAAATAAACAAACAGATTTATAAGATTGTTTATAACACAGGAGTGAAAAGTAGCACGACCGGGAATCGAACCCGGATCTAAAGTTTAGGAAACTTCTATTCTATCCGTTGAACTATCGCGCCTACTGTTGGATGATTGCAAAAGTAATTGATTTTTGTTGATAGAACAATATACAGTGCTCGATAAAATTATTTATTTTTTGATTTATTGATACATTTATATTGACGAAAGTAGGGGCTGGGCTTTGCCCAATGTTAAGTTTACAGGCTGGGCAGAGCCCAGCCCCTACGAAGAAAATGCTGCATTAATATTTTTATCAAGCTATCTTCCTCATCCTAATTTAT
>JAVBJR010000672.1:0-3214 GCA_031546965.1 Dysgonomonas sp. | reverse complement strand
GTTGATGATATTCATTTAGTTCTCTGTTCGCCTCTGATTTCAGAATGCCGTCGATGCAGTTGTAGGCACAAGTACCATAGAATTTGGAAAAGAGTTGCAGAAGCAAGTTGAAGCAATCGCCCGTGAAGTGCGTTTTCATTAATAATATTTTTCGGAAATTTTTAATAAGCACGGATTTGCAGGTTTATAACTTGTATCCTTGGAAATTGTATCTAAGTGAACCTTCAGCCAAACACATTATTATAAAAATCAGGTTATTGTAATTGATTAATATCCGATTATGAGTTTGAATGGACCTGAACAAAATATGGCTTCTAGTTTCTTCCACCAATTTAAAAAGTCTGTTAAACAGTACGTAGTTTAATTCATATTTTTGTCATAAATAAACTGGATATTACCCCATCTTCCGCTGTCCATAATTAATGTTTTAAAGCACTCCAATAAATGACAGCATATTTTGGAAATTATTATTATTGCCGAAATATACCTGATTTTGTGTAAGCAGATTTTGATTTTGTTACATAAAAGTTGCATGAAAAACATTAACATTTCGCTGGTAATTTTGTTGCACGTTAGATATGATGCTGCGGGTCATGCACCCATCTGACTTAGTAGTACAATGCCATATTTTTGTAAAATTCTCATAGATTTTTGTTGTCGTCCAATTAGATTTTTTGTAAAGACCTTTCCAATTTGACATTATTTTCTTGAGGAAAATCTGCATTGAATTGCACCTCTTCAGCCATTATTTTCATCAATTTAATTTTTTAATTGGTTTTATTTTGCCATCAGTGATGACGGCCACTGATCCTGTAATTCAACTCACATTTTTTCTTGAATTTTTTAAGGGAATGTAATTTTATTTTTAAAACGAAATCTATTTGTGTTTATTGTCAATTTATTCTGTAATAAATAATTGCAGCATGAAGTCTTTTATTTGCCCAAGTTCTCGATATACTGTAAAATTATAAATAAATTGATTTGCCTATCGAGTCATTTCATAATATTTTTTACAATAGAAAGTAATTATTTGATATGCCCTCCATGATTAGTCAAATAATATATTTGTTATAAAGAAAACGTATTCATCTGCTTTTATGAAATAAAAAAGATGGTTAGAATTCTTTATCATGTACTTCAGTCGAATATGTAAAATTATGACAACTTTGGTGTAGTACTTGTAATTCAAATGGTCATTGGTTACTATTGCGCCAGTGGGTCTGTCATATACGAGGCACAGTCAAAAAGTTAGTTGCTCTGGAATTTATTAAAGAAAGTATTGCGGTTTTGTGTATTTTTCTTACAAAGTACACACCTTAGCTATTTCCCATGTAATTGCCAAATTTATTTAAACACTTATGTTAATGTGGTATGAGTTTTTCAAAGCCAACTTTTGAAAATGTCCGTCCAACTGCAGAAAATCATTTTCCTACTCATTTTTGGTCATATTCATTTGACGTGTATTGCTGCTTTGCAGCAACCGGAATACCGCAATACTTTTTTTAATACATTCAAGAGCAATTTACTTTTTGACTGTCCTCCTACATAGGTTGAGCTAGCTTTGAGTGGTCAGTTGAGTTGAAGATTACATATTCTTTACAGTCATGGCTATTTTACTCTGACTGACATAGACATTAAAATATTTTTAATAGGCGTCGAAGTCAAAGGTTCTGGACAGAAAGGAGCGAAGCGATCGCAGGATGACTGAACTGATAAGAATTAAAGAAATCCTTGTGTTTCAAGAGGTTTTGAACAGCCTTGGCTCGGAAGACGTCCGCAGCCATTTTGAAAATGGAATGCATGGTGCTCCTGTAAGATTGCTATCCATGGCTTTGTTGCGTAACTATAGTATACTAAAGACCATTCCATTAACCGATTGTCTGATTTTTCTAGGCTCTTACCAGCGAAACATTGAATCAGCTGGATGAGTTATACAAACTGATAACTCCATCGCGAGAAGCCGATTCTGGTAGACCATCATACGAGAAACAACTGGCTGCAGCTGCAGAGCATCTTGTGGGACTTCTAAATGGCAAAAACCAGGAGGTCGTTGGAACAACATGTAAGTTGCATTTGGGGAATAGAACATCGAAACGTTTTTTTGATGGTGTAGTTATGTACTAGCTTACACAAGTGAGCATTGTATAATGTTACAAATTTATGATATAGACATCCAATAGGATATGTGAGAAATTTCTTACTGAATTGTGTATGAGATTACCATGATTGTGTACCAAATTTTGGTTGTAAATATATCTGAAATCAAGCGGTTTTTAATTTTCAGATAAAGCACTGAAATTAATGCTGAAAAAAATCCACTCTTGTGACTACTTCAAGAATATGAAGGGAAATTGCACTGCAGGAGCAAACGCCAACCCAGCGAATGTTTCTCACTCGACTAGTGTTGGCCAGCAGAGCATATTGCAGCAGTTTGTAATGAACCAGGTTTGTGAGCACTGCAGAAGAAATTATCCAGCAAATTTCGTGTATTTATAAGTTAGCATTCTCATTCTGAAAAAAATTAAAAGTGACAGAACATTACTGTGAATTAATTGGTGAAAATGGGTTCTTTTTAAGATTGTATGTTTTTAGAACTGGGGATCCCTGTAACATATTTTTTACTTGATACACATTTGATGTATGCTAACATGCAATGCTATTTGTGCTTTTCCTATAGGCTACGCTGAGACCAATATCACAGATGATGACACATTTTTCCGAAGATCCATTTGCCCTAATACCACCTCCACCACCTTCTGATGGTTCTATTTTCTCAACATTTCCTCACAATCTGCCGATGCGATCATCCATGCCAATGTCTGGCTTTAATTTTCTACAAGAATCTCAAGTTGACTTGGATTGTGAGTTTTACTTTAAATTATGTACAATGTGTTTGTAAAGTCTCCCACATTTCTAACATTAATAAAACAAAAAAACCTTTTCAGCAACAATATTGATATTTTGGGAAAAGTTAGAATAGTATTGTTTTGCTATTAATTTTTGTAATGTGGGAGAGATCTTATTATCCACTCATTATTAATTTTAATATTTCCTGTCGATTGTGGCCGTCTTCTATACAGCTCCTCACATGGACCCTGCAGTTGTCTCTGCTCAGCTGCTGATCCCTTCTACTTCGTGCCCAATGGCATTTTCAGCAGGACATTACACGATTGCTGTGAACCCCCAACTCGCGGGTTGTTCATCCAGTTCATTG
>JAVBJR010000872.1:0-2997 GCA_031546965.1 Dysgonomonas sp. | reverse complement strand
GGACCATTTTTCATTTCGGTTTCAATAATTTTTCCTGGGCATAATAATGATCGCAAGCAAATACGAAAAATATACAAACAAACTACGATATATAGCAGATAATGGCCCTATGCGCAATTTTTTTCAAACGCTTTAGTTTTTCTAATATAAATTGTGACGCAAAAATTGGTCCATTCATCCCCGGTCTCCCCTATTTAAAGAATTCAGCTATAACCTTTCCCTTTTTACATAGTATCACCCAGTAACCGAATCCTATACTTTCTTATATTATATGTACCTACTACATAAAACTATTTTGTAAAATATTATATTCAAAGGGTCTCTACTTCACAAAATATACCATGAATTTTATATTGATTTTATTAATGTATACTTATATTAAAGGTGATGAACTGACCTAGCTAGATCATTAACATATACTTTTAAAATTAACCTATACACAAAGAAAAACAATGAACAAAGCAAGTGTTGCCACAAAATTACTGTGGAAATTAATAAAAAAAAGTTATTAGCACTTAAAGGTATTAAAGTTTGTCTGATATAGGCCTATTAGGTTGGCTATAACATAGGCCAACCTCCTAACTTAATTACCCCGTCGAACATTAAATGCTGATAACTTTTATTACTAATTTTGCAGAGTAAAAATGCGAATATAAAGCAAGTGTTGCCACAAAATTATTGTGGAAATTAGTAAAAAAAAAGTTGTTAGTACTTTAAAGTTTGCGAGATAAAAGGTTGGTTAACATAGGCCAACCTAATAACTTAATTATCCCTTCGAACTTTTAAGTGCTAATAACTTTTTGTACTAATTTTACCAATTACAGATGTAAATAAAGTGGTGAAACAAAATATGTATGATAAATATGAAAAACAAAAGTTAATTATTAGCTAATTAAATTGAATGTGCATGTTAATGACGTCACAAAATGCTTCCCATTTCAGGAAGGTTTTTGAAGTATAGTACATAATAAGAAAGTAATGTATGTATTTTTACTAAGTTATATATGTTTGGAGTGAATGGTGTTTGTGGGTTTGTCCCAGTTTATTTGTTTGTTTGTTTGCAGTGACGGCGCTTGTGGCAACGGACTTTAAAAGCACAAATTCATAATATAAATAAACTTATTAGTACTCAAAAAACTTAGTTTTTGTCACGGCTTGTTATTTATATCTGTCAGTTGTTCACATCACAATTAAGTATCTGATTTGCAAATTATATAATTGCACTATTTTGCATGATATTGGATTTTTCCTATAGTGTTTTTTTCCCCCACTTTGTTCACAGTGCTGAGTATAAATAGCTGTAGTGAAGTGGGCACAATATCCTCTTATGTCAGGGGAAATAAGGAAAAGAAGAAAAAATGGTGAAGAACAGGTGGGCAAAAATCCTTGAGGCTACACAGCTACTCAAATTCCTCAACGTCTCAACTCTCACTTTTCCAAAGAAGATAGAAGATAAAGAAACAGATAGAATATATGCATGACCACATTTCGATGCCATCGACTTGCTTCATTTCAATAAGTGAAGCCATTTTTTTTCTCCCTTAGTACAAAATGTGCCAACAGCTGTATTGAAATCAGTGCCATAAAGTAAGTGAACAGGTAACAAGGTCACTTGGTCCACAGTTAAAAAACATAATATTTCATACATTGTCCATTATAACAGACATTTTATAGGGGATTTTATGTAAATTAAAATTACAACGTCACATTATGTTTTCAAACTTTCGAAATCAGTTCAATTTTATGTAGTAAATTATTAATTAGGGTACCCTAATAAATACTGTTCTAAATACTAATGGCATAATAACAACTTAAGAGCATCCTCGAAGAACGATTCAAGTACGTTTTGGAAAACCAACGTCCCATAAATAATAATAACTGTGGTGTAAGGAATGTTATTTTTTAAATTTTGTAATTTTTGAAAATTTGTAATTTTTTTTAATTTTGTTATTTCTGTAATTTTGTAATTTTTTTGAATTTTGTAATTTTTGGAATTTTATAATTTTTGGAATTTTGTATTTTTTAAAATTTTATAATTTTTCAACTTTTGTAGTTCTTGAAATGTTATAATTTTTGAAATTTTTGGGATTTTTAGGATTTTGCAATTTTTTAAATTTTTAGAATTTTGTAATGGTATAATTTTTATAATTTTGTAATTTTTTGTAATTTTTGAAATTTTGTATTTTGTAATTTTAGAGTTTTTGTAATTTTAGAATTTTTGTAATTTTATAAATATTTAGAATTTTAGAATTTCTGATATTTTTAAAATTTAGTAATTTTTGTAATTTTGTGATCTTCTAAATAAATATTCTTAATAAAATCTAAGTTTTATTACATTCTTTTTATAATTAGTAACTCCAAGTAATTATTTAACCTAAATAAATGTATGGAAAAATCTGTTTAAATTTACAACATGTACAAACAAAAGGCAACATCATTTACGAATAGCCCCTCCTTCTTACAGCCAACCCTGCAAATACTGCAGATTATATACATTATTATCATCATTATTATCATCATCATCATCCAAGAATTTAGCATTTCTCTGAATCTCCAATACCTGGAACAAATTAAAGCTGATATAATGTTTGTTTTTTAATACACAGAACTATGGTTTCAAGGGCAAAGCCCCCTCAAGTGTGTTCTTAAAAGCACCTTGGTGATTTTTCAGAACATGTTTTGCACAGGCCCCCTGGTGAGCATATCAGCAAATATATTTAAATATTTTACAAACCAAATTAAACCATTTAATATGGTCCATACCACAAAACAATTATTCCAAAATTAAACAGATTACAAATGACTGAAAGTTTGAAAAATTAACAAATTATTCCAAGGGTTTGGATGAGACATAGACCAGTGCTCCCAGCCAGTTTTCTAGTCAATTATATAGGAAATATAGGAAATTTTGCTAAAATTATAGGATGGTTATAGGAAAAATGCTCACAATATAGGTAGTTTATAGGAAAGACAGAGCAGCTTTATAACATAATTTAA
>JAVBJR010000414.1:0-2853 GCA_031546965.1 Dysgonomonas sp. | reverse complement strand
GAGAGCAAAAGATACACGAGGCCAAGGACAATCAAGACCAACTCGACATTGATGAGTGCGTAAAGTACCAACGCGACTATTTTGCAGGTTTACAGATGTGGATGGCTTCCAGTGGCCCTCAAATCAATTCAGAGGCGAGTTGGTAATGCGGTTTGTCGTTCTCAACACACTTTTGAAGTATGAAAACACGACTCACGCAAATAAAAATCCAAAGGTGAAATAGCCGATTTTATTATCTTTAAAATCAGCCAGAGAGCGATTTTCCCCATTTTGTTTAGAAGCGTCAGGAATCCACCGAGTGCGGATATTTCAAAGAATTTTGGAATTATTTTGTGATTATTGTCTGCGGCCATCCATGGAAATAATGGGAATCTAGAGACGTCAAGATAAAGGTACGTATCTGTCCTGTACACCACAATTTATTTCAAGTGTGGTAAACCTTTCATTTATTTTATACCGATTTTAAACGGTGATCAGGGCAACGTGTAAATTATTGTTTAGCCGCGCCGCCTGCGTGCGGATTGTTGAAGTAGGCTCCGCATTTCCCTCACCCACAGCAAATATCATTAAGTAGGGTTTCAAAGCATGATCAACCATGAACCTTCAATATTTCCAGCTCATGTTCATGACATTATGGATCACATTTTCAAATATGTGCCAAGTGAATTAAGATGTGATGATGGAATTAGAGTTGGCATCTTACTCGATAATTTGCCTAGGTGGTGGTGGTGCTGGTCACGTGGTTTGTGTCCGCTTCCAATTCTTATGGCGCTTGCACATATGGACCGTCCGCCATCTTTACCAACTTTGAAGCGACGCTTTTCACACCAGTTTTACAAACGTTTAACCCATGGAAATCATTTAAATAACATCAAGCAGCAATCGCCTCTCATTGGACACCAACTGTGAGGAAGAATGATCAGGATGCTTGTAATCATTGCGGGAAATATTCCACAGGCATTTTATGTTGCCCATCATTTATGCACTATTTAGCATATCGTTGTCCACTAGGGTTAACCCGTTAAGAATTGACGGAAAATTTGAATTGCAGCAATCGGCTCTCATCCGGACACCAACTGTGAGGAGTGTATAAGGTAAGAGAATTAAAATAAGCTTTGAAAACTTTAATTTAGCGAAGAGGGTGTGAGCATTAGCATTTGCAACCACGTTGTGAGCAAATTTTTTTACGATCTTCTATACATTGAATGCTGTTCCAAATGCTGTGCCCACCCCTCATTTCAGCCCATACCAAAAGCATGTGCCTGTAATAAAATCCTGATATTTTGGTTATTACAGCAAGGAAGAGTAATAGTCATTGTATAATTTTGGTAAGAATTTTACACATTTATACGACTTCCACTCTTCCTTGCTGTAGAATAACGAAAATATCCAAATTTCATTACAGTCCTATGCTATGACTGATAATGAGGGAGTGAGCACAGCACTTGGAACAGCATTCAGTGTATTGAAAATCGCAGCTCTCCACGCTGTTACAAATTATGCCGATACTCACCCCCACTTCGCTAAATTAAAGATTTCAAAGCGTATTTTAATTCTTTTACCTTATACACTCCTCACAGTTGGTGTCCGATGAGAGCCGATTGCTGAAATTCAAATTTTCCGTCAATTCTTGACGGGTTAACCCTAGTTGACAATGATACACTAAATAGTGCATAAATGATGGGCAACATAAATGCCTGTGGAATATTTCCCGCAATGATTACAAGCAAACTGATTATTCTGGGAGAAGTTACTTATGTAGAGGAATTAGTCAGTGGATGATTTAATTAAATAGTTGTCATTTATTAATGGCGAGTTTAGGCTTAAACCCAGACACAGGGTTAATGCATGAATTAATCACAATCATTACATGTACTACTGTGGGGCCACCGAGAGAAGACAGTTGCCTAGGGCGCAGAGGGAAGGAATGGGGGGGGTGGTCATCCACTGACAGGGAGTTTTCTGGCGCCCAGATGCAAGCCAAATACCACCCCCTTCATTTGGATCATTCCTCCCCTCCGCGCCCCAGGCAACTGTCTTCTCTTGGTGGCCCCACAGTACAACACAAATTAAGTGATGAAAGAAATATGCGGGAAGACATAGCAAGATATGGGGGAACGCTGGTGCAGGGGCTGACAGCAGACTGATCGCAGATCACATTGGCTACACCAGCATTTGCATCTGAGAATGACCCAACATCCAGTGCCACTCCTACTCTAAGTGCAAAGTGAGGAGCGACCGTGTAAGGCTCGCAATAGCAACGGCCACCCATTTTTTAAACACGATTGTTTGGCTTACGATCCTCCATGCGATCCTTGTTCAATTACTATCCCCCGTGCGATTCCGCGTACGACCAACGAACGCGGCATACAAAATATACATGGGTAACTGAAGTTTAAAAAGAAAAAGAAATGTGCCAGATATTTGGGGTGCATACCCCAAGCTATGGTGGCAGCCATGCTGGCTGTTAAAATAAAACATGGCGGTGCGAGCATCCGCACTGTTGCACAATGTGAATCGCAACACACTAAATGTCCTTTGCAAAAATCCAAATACAGTGAAACCCCGTTATAAGAAACTTCAAGGGACCAGGAAAAAAATTTCTTATATCAGAGTATTTCTTATATCCGAGTTTGACTTTTTCAATGTCCAATTAAAATTTTATTAAACCGTAATGAACATACACTCGTTTATTGCTTATATAGGAGTTGAAATATTATCACAGTATTGCAGAATTGTCGATTGCTTCTTATTGTTGCTTACAAGTTTACATTATTGAGGATTCACATTCTCAATAATGTCAACTCTAGGTAGTTTATGTATGACACTCCCGATGTGTCACAAAATATCAAA
>JAVBJR010000686.1:0-3080 GCA_031546965.1 Dysgonomonas sp. | reverse complement strand
GTGCCTTTGAGTTATAGTAAATTTGAGTAATAGAAAGTTAAATTTTTTTTATACAATTCAATATCACAAAATACTAACCTTTGTTTATTTCATCAAATTGCTTCCATAAATTGCGTCATAAGCAGCTGTTTCATATTTTTTCTCTGGTCAGCAGTCAAAAAATCATCAATAGCATTCACAAGCACATTGGAAAATATTATCAGGTACTTTTGGTTTCGAAAAGGATGCTCCAAAAGACATGCGAATATCTTAAATAAAGAAATTTGATGTGGTCTCTTGCATTCCAAGAACTTTGACTAAAGGAAGTTTTTGACTGCAGGGGAATTAAAAATTGTTTGAGTTATAGAAATATTTGAGTTATAAAGTTTAAGTTCTAGAAAAATTTTAACACAGGCAATGTAGGGATTTTGGTCGGGAAATAAAAATGTATTTGAGATATAGAAAATTTGAGTTATGGACGTTTGAGTTATCGAGGTCTGACTGTATTTGTCGTCAGTGTGCAGCATTAATTCTCATGCGTGCATGAAGTTATTTTGTTGGAATTAATGTATTCATACTCTGGTTTTCTGTATGTATAATTTATTTCATTACCTTTACAGGTATAGAAAGAGAGTTACATTGATTCTTATTGAACTATACTTAGTCGCTCAAACATATTCCCACCACCATAGTATAAAGAAACAAACTAAGAAATAATAAACTAAGAACTAATAAATAAATAAATAAATAATGCTACTAATAAATAAATAAATATTAATTAATTACGACTTACACTCTAACATCAATGCTCATCCCCATTTACGTGTGCACGACCGCCCCCCTCTCTTTCTTACTCGAGATGGTGTCTATGATCCAACTTTACTATTTCCTCCCCTCCTTTCTTTACTCCTTATATTTACTTCTCCTCTCCTTGTCTATCTCCCCCAGTCTCCATCTCTCCCTTCCCTCCTCACTCAATACCTCGGCCATCTTGTTTTTCCCACTATCCTAAATCGCTCTACACTGCTCTATTACATGTTGCAGTGTCTCCTCTTCCTCTATGCATACTCTGCACATTCGATCTTCCTTTCCTTTCCAATATTGTGCCGCCCCTACCTCTCCTCCCGTTCTATATCTCGCCAGTCTCATCTTATCCTTGTGACCCATTTCTCTACTATTTAAATACTGCGCTCTTCCTTGTCCTAGTTTTAATTCTCTGTATGCTGGGTTGAATTTTGAGTTTTCCATTTTCTCTCTGTTCTGGTCCCCCCTCCTATCCCTCATCCTCCTCTCCATTTCCTCCACTACATCCCATCCTCTCTCTTCCCTATCCCAAATCCCTTCTTCCGATATTCCCAGTTCTAACTCCTTCTTCTCTGTTCTCCACCTTAATCCCTTCTGCGCCTCCTCATTCCTCCACTTAGCATATACATGTGTCCATGTCCCCTTATCCTCCTCCCTTAGTTTTTTCTCATATTTGTATGCCCGTCCCCATGACCTGACCCATATCAACTCTTCATCCACTTCTTCTTGAATTCTATAGTTTGGCACATTCCACTTCACTCCTAATACCCAGGTTATAATGAACTCGAAGGGACCACTAAAATGTCTGTTTGTTATAACCAAAAAATCGCCGATTTTGTAGACTAATTAGCCCAATTGTGGAAATTTTTGGAAATTAGTCGTAACTGAGCGAGTTTTTCGCCATTTTTGTACTGTGTTAAAGTACACTCGGACCTAATCAATACTAATTACTCAAAAATTCTGACAAGGCAAATAGACATAATTAAGAGCAACACAACATCACATATAAAGTGTCTATTAAACTCTCATCAGGACGCCACAAAAAGGTTACCACACTGTGATCACACGAAACACTGTCTTTGGCTCACTTTTATTGAGTGGACAAACGTTTGTGACAAGAGTATGGTGCACAACTAATTAAGAAAGAACATCATCCCTTTTATATCGGATGCTAAACGCTAAAATTATTGTTGCTCCTGTTGATATTACACATTCTTTGTTGCACCCAGAGATATAGTGGTACGATTGCAGAGATACAAAAATCCATTACTACACATTTGTTTACACGAGTGTTTATATTCGATTACAGCTCAATGCAGGGGTTTTGGGTGAGCCATTCTGAGCTATTGTTTGGGGCACCACATTCTCCTGCTGCGGAGATTCGGTCCCACAATAGAAGGGCCGAATTGTTGAAATGCGGGCATTGATCGGGTTGGAGTTGGGGAAGAATTTGTGTACCATGGTGTAGGTTAGTGGAGCAAGTTGTGCTGTTATAAAATAATGACCATCATACTTTGGGGTTCATTGTTTTAGTAAAAGATCAGTGGTTTGTTGCAACTTTTCTTGTAACCATTTCACCTACAGTGAATTGGTGATTTTTGTGTGTTCTGTCATGACTGCGTTTAGCAAGCATTTTTAAGTGATTAGTGCAGCCATTTTATGAGCTTCTAAAGGAGGTGGATTTGCTTCGCCTGGGGATGTTGCACCAAATGCTAAGAAATATGGGGAGAACCCAGTTGCTTCATGAGGGGTGCGATTATAGTTCTCCGTTGATGTTTGTAGCATTGAAGACCACTTCAACCGAGGATTGTCCAATAAATCTGCTCTAAGTTTCATAAGCAAGGTATTGGTTAAAGGGACAGTGAAGTCAAAAAATAATTTTTTATATGTTATTCAGAATGAAAAGTTATAAAGAATGGCTATTTGGTATGTTAACCAATTCGCAATGGTTAACGAGTTATTAATTAAATTCGAAAAAGGTATGTTGACAGCAAATTCAACAGCCGTTATAAAAAACGGCAATGGAGAGGACATGGGCCTGGGCTGTGCTCGGCAGCGCACACATTCCCCCGTTCTCAACATCGTCTGGCCAAGCTTTGGCCAAATAAATTTCCAACGGATGTTTGTACAGGGGAGCAGCCAATTGACGGTGACAGCCGGATGCCGTCGTAACGGTCGTTTCGCCCGCTCGATCGTAGACGTTACGTCGTTACGTTCTCTATCTCAACCCCCATGGGTGATTTGGCCTTCAATCCGCGCAAAGAAAGAGTTCCGTCGACAAATTCGTATGTATGGTT
>JAVBJR010000091.1:0-70332 GCA_031546965.1 Dysgonomonas sp. | reverse complement strand
AACTTATGCAGACATGGAACTCCTCCGTTTGGCTGTTCCTCGTCGAGTATTTACACTGTCGCAAATAAAATATGTAGAAGATCGCTTGACATGGTTATTCGACAACCGGCATTTAATAGGCGGACTCAAATTTGTGTATGAACCTCCTGTTTTACGCTTCTTTATGGGTGGACTTGAACCTATTAACAATTGGCCTCAACAGTTGATGGCGAAATTCAGAGAAGACTTTGGAGATAGTCTATAACTAACCATTTTTTATAAAAATTTTAGATAAGCATGCCAAGATATAAAATCTTGGCATGCCTTTTTACATATAGGATATCAAAAACTATTGGAGATATTGGTTCTTTATTTTTCCTTTCAAAATATCATACTTTTATTAACACACATGTATTATATCCTAATAAATAATTCCTACTTTTGTACTGTTAAGTAATATAAAGGATTTAATGATATATTATATTGACAAATGTAGGGGTAAGGCTCTGCCCTACCCGCTCGCCACACCTAACCTCCCTACAGCGAGGAGCAAGTCCCTACCTTTTGTAGAGGGGCGGGGGTGAGGTTCGAAGTCCCTACCCCTACGAAGAAGTATTGGATTAATTATTATTGACTACTTGGATCACTTTTGTAAACAAAAGTTTTCAATAATATGTTTTAAAAATATAATGGGGCTATACTTGTTGAGTAATCAAAATAAATTATTGATGTATTCTCGATATGGCAATACATATATTGCAGTACCTATCGCAACTAAAACATCAATAAATAGGTTTGGTACCCTAAAAATTTATAATTAATAAATGAATCCCTCTAAAAAGAAAATACTGGCAAATGCTTTTAATCTCTTTCTAACCGAAAGCTATGGTTCTGTTTCTATGCAGAATATTCAAGATGCTTCGGGTGTTTCCAGAGGAGCAATTTACCATCATTTCAAAAGTAAAGAAGAAATTTTTGACGAAGTAGTCAACGAATATTTGATGCCTGCATTTTCGAGCTATTCCCTAATTCAAGAAGACGAAAAATCGTCGTTACAAAACATGGTTTATGCTTCCATCAAATGCCGCCAAAGTCATGTCAACCTCCTCAAAGAGGCTACTTCCTTTAAACTTACCGATTTTTATTTCTTCAAATTTATCTTTCAGGCATCCGAACATTGTAAAGACTTTACAGAACAAGTTAATCTACTGTCCGAAAGAGAGTTTAATGGTTGGAGAAACATTATCCAACTAGCCATGAGAACGGGCGAAATAAGATCGGATATCGATATCGATTATGTGGCACAATCGTTTATGACTATTCCTTTGGGATTAGGTGTATTTTCGGCTTTCAGCAATTACATAAACATAAATACCAAAGACGTGCGTACCTCTTACATCCGATTTTATACTCTAATTAAAAAACAGGGATTCGGGTAAATCGTGATTCGGGCAGGTCTGAATCAGTACAATACGATTTTAGAATATCGTACACTCTTTCGAAATCAGCACTATCGGAGTAGGGCGAACGCTTCATCTTTGAGGCAGTTTTGTTGATTATTTCTTGTGCTCCCGAAATATCGTTGCAAGCATATCTGTGAGCTGCATTCTTTAGGTTTTGAGCCATAAAGGCAATACAGTAATTTTTGCCTATCTCGCTATTGGTAGATGAGGCGTTGTTACTATACACTTTGCTCTTTTGTACTGATACCGACCTATCTTCTTTCACAAAGTCCAAAGCTACCGATATCGAATTGTCCGATTCTGAGCAATTATTCTTTCTTATCCTCAGCATTGCAATACTGGTAGAACTGGCATTGAGATTAGGAAGGTCTATAGTCATTCTATTATTGCCTTTGTAAGTTGGTTTGTAGCCAAAGCATTCTTCTATTTCCCATCCGGAGGGCAAATTGACAGAAAGACGGGGGGTGTCTCCCACTTTATAGAGCAATGAATTCAACTCATCATCAAAAACCTTATTGATGTCCTCTTCGTTTTCGCCAATAAAATAGTTGGTGCCTCTGCCCTTATCTGCCAGTTGACGTAGAAGATCGAAATCGAGGGACTCCCCTACCCCAATTGTCGAAATACTTATTCCCTTTTCGTTATAAGCCAACGAGTTTCGTATTATCTGATCATGATCAGTTTCTCCCTCATTGGTTTGTCCATCTGTAAGCAATATAATACGCGAATTGGCATTGTTATGGTGTTGTTTGAGTACTTCTTTGTAGCCGAGCAGCATTCCGGCATTCAAGTTTGTCGAGTATCGAGTGTGTATTTGGTCTACTAAAGAGTAAATATTTCTGCGGTTTTCGCTCAAACAGGTTGACTGAAGCAAAACCGACCCATCGGTATCAAATAGTATAATCGACAGATAATCACCATTGTTTAACGAACGAATAAATTTATTCATCGATTCTTTTACCAACTCCATCTTTTGCCCTTTCATCGAACCGCTCACATCAACCACCAGCGAAATATTCACTTTGTTTTGCTTCTCTTTTCTCAATTCTGCCGGCTGGGTGGCAACCCCTATCTGCAAAATAAATTCATCATCGCTTTTGAGTATATTATTATCGTAATCGATGCTAAGTGCTACATCTCCCTCATTAGGTATGGTTATTTTATGCTTGTGATAATTCATAAAATCTTCTACAATAAATGTTCCCTCATCGGGCATAGAGAGTCTATTGTATGATGAATATCCATTGCCACAAGGCTCCGGCGAACCGGGAGTGCTTTTGTTTCCCATCTGACGGGCATACGACATAGAGCCGGCACTTGTTCCGTATTGTGACCAGACCTGCAAAAAACAGATTAAGCTTAGAAATGTTAGTATTGTTGTTTTCATATTTTTCACACCTATCATGGTTATTGTTGTTAATTAGTGACTTATTTAAACGCAAAGCCGCTATGGCACAAAGTTTTTTTTGGGGGTAGGGATGGGGCAGAGCCCAGCCCCTACAGCGTTCGATAATAATTTCAAGCGTTTGCTCTAGCGGCATAGTGTCTTTGCGTTTATATTTTTTTCTACCGAATACCGAGGAGCTAAAAACTCCCTCTCTGCAACTCCTCCCCTTCGGGGAGGCTGGGTGGGGCTAGTCAGTTACTTTTCTACCGAATAACCCTTCACATTCGCAAATGCAATGATAGAAGCACTTATAGCTTTACCTAAATCTTCGTCTTCCGAATTACTTTGTGTTTGGCTGTCAATATATTCCTGACGTTTTTTCGCCAAATCGGCAATTTCTTTTTGAATATCGTTTCTCTCTTTTTCTTTTTGAGCCACCAGTTGTTTGATTTCTTCTTTCGATTTGTTTTGTAGCTCTGCAGGCAGTTCATCTTTTTTTATTTTATCTATGGCTGTAGCATCATCTTTTGCCATATCTACCAAATCCCACGAACTGTTTTTATATACCGATTTCGATTTGCTGACAGCACGCTCCGCCGAATTGGCTTTAGAGATAGATGCAGCATTGATATCCTGTGTTGCTTGATTGGCTTTCTTCTCATACCCCAATTGACTGTAACTTATATAAGTATCATTCAATCGTTGGTTACAACTGCTTATTCGATCATCATAAGGAGTTTCTATATAACGCACTTTAGCATTGGAATCTATATTGAAAAATTTGCCTTTTCCTCTTGTAGCAGCATCTTTCCAAAGATCACTTATTCCACTTTCCATATCGCCACAATGAATGGTATTTACATATATACCTTTTTGAAGAGCCTGTGGTATGGATGTTTTATATGAAATACGACCTTGTTCAAATATTTCGTTTCCGGCGATGTAAATAAGCTTCATATCCGACTCGTTACTCCCCCACTCCAACTCTCTTGTAGCCCTGCGTATTGCTGTTCCGCAATATTCTTCGCTACCACTTGTTCTAAGGGCAAACAGTTTTTCGGAAATCAAGTCCAAATCGGTAGTTAAAGGAGTTATTTGGTACATATAATCACCATTATAGCTATCGTCTGTACCATAAGCATACAGAGCTATTTCTATTTGTGGCGATTGACCCTTATACTTAAGTGTAGTAAGCGTATTCACAATGTTCCATAAGCGTGATTTGGCTTGTTCGATCAACCCATCCATACTTCCCGATACATCCAAAAGTATAGCTACCTGAATTTTAGTGGCACTTGCCGATTTAACGGGTGCTACAATTTCCTTTTGCTCTACTACATCTTTGGGAGCTGCTTGAGTACAACTTAATGCCATAAAAGCAAAGGTAAATAACATTGAACATGATAATAATAACTTTTTCATATCGTAATTTTTTTATATGTTTCTAGTTCAAATGTATATCTTCGAAAAATAAAATATCGGGAAGAATGGGTGAACCCCTATTTTCAATTGGTAAAATATAGGATGTAACTGTTTTAAAATTATTTACTTTACATTCTGAATTAAAAAAGACATGCGCATAAAATACTTACTATATTCCATCCTATCAATATCATTGACATTGATATCTGTTCAAGTCGAAGCCCAGTCTCAGAACAAGGCAGTATTTGAATTGAGTAAATCGTTAGAAGATGGCGAATCGGACGAAAAAGTAGCCTTAGAATACGAAAAAACGGCAAAAGAACAAGCCGCCTTAGGCGAATATGCCAAAGCCGAAGACTATCTCAATCGAGCCAAGAAACTATACGGAAAACTAAAAAATAAAGATAAAATAGCCTATATAGACCGCGAAATAGCCAAAGTACAAGAGCAACAAAATAAATTGCCCCAAGCTATATCGAGCTATAATTCGGCAAGTGAAAAATCTATGGATAAAGTTCAGCAGGCAATCAATACAAACGATGCTCAACGGTTGATGAATAACTCGAATCCTCAAGCAAAATCAACTTATATACAAAAAAATATAGACCTGCTCAAAAAATCACCTAACAAAGAGGAACGTTCGAATGCCTACCAGCAAATGGCAGAAGTGAATCTCGAATTAGATAATAAAGATGAAGCTATCAGCAATCTCGGATATGCCCTCAAAGAAACCAAAAAGCCGGTAGATGTCATAAAAATAAACAAAGATATTGCCAACATATACAAAGCCGATAATCAACCCGAAAAAGCCATAGACATTAATAAAAAGCTGGTGAAAGTAGCCGAAACTACACATGACTCAAAAATTCAGGTGAAGCAATTGCAATCATTATCGGATGCCTATTTTAACGGGCATGATACTGCACAGGGTATTTCGGCATTACGCGATGCCTACAACTTGGCGATGGACGAAGGGCATACAATGGAAGCCCAAAAAAGTGTAGAACTTCTTGTTAATCAGTATAAAAAAGATAATAATACTAAAAACGCTTTGGATTTATATGGTGACTTTACAAAACGTTTAGAAACCGTAATTAAAGCTGACAGTTCTTTTATGGATGCCCGGTTGCTGCAATTGAATGAGGACAAAATAAAGCAATTGGAGAGAGAGCGCTCATTGAGCGAGCAATTGATAAGGAAAAAGAATATTCTAAATTATGCACTCATCGCCTTGATTGTATTGATACTTATATTTCTTATATTTACCGTTAGAGCATTGTATTCTATTAAAAGGAGGAATAAGAAAATTGCCTTGCAGTCGTTGCGTCGTGAGATGAATCCTCATTTTATCTTTAATAGTTTAAATAGCATCAATCATTTTATTGCACAGAACAACGAATTGGAGGCTAATAAGTACCTATCGTCTTATTCTAAATTGATGCGCAATATAATGGAAAATTCCAACAAAGATTTTATTACTTTAGCTACCGAAACAGATCAACTAAAGGAGTATCTCGATTTGGAGCATATGCGTTTTCAAGATAAATTCTCATATCGGATAGATATTGATAACACTTTGGATGCCGATAGCATACTAGTTCCTAATATGCTAATACAACCTCAACTCGAAAATGCCATTTGGCACGGATTGAGGTACAAAGAAAGCAATGGGCTGCTCATACTTTCGGTGAAACAAACGGGAGACTATTTACAGGTAACTGTAAACGATAACGGCATAGGTTTGAAAAAAAGCCAAGAGTTGAAAACCAAGCATCAAAAGATTCATCAATCGAGAGGGATGAGTAATACGCTCGAACGTATCAGCTTATTAAATAACCTCTATAAAAGCCAAATAACGATAGATGTGACAGAAAAAACAGGAAAAGAAACAGGTGTGATTGTTGTTATAACATTTCCTGTAACTTTGAAGTAAAGATCACCCCACCTAACCTCCCCAAAGGGGAGGAATCCTAGTCTTCCCCTCTTTTGGAGGGGATAAGAGGGGAGGTGGCAATAAATATAATATGCTACAACAAATAAAAAGTGTAATAGTAGAAGACGAATCGGCAGCCCGTGAAGCCCTCAAAAGCTACTTGTCGAAATATTGCCCGCAGATAGAGGTGATAGGCGAAGCACACAACAGCAAAGAGGCTATTACAATACTTCACGAGCTACAACCTCAACTGGTATTTTTGGATGTGGAAATGCCTTTCGGAAATGCCTTTGATGTATTGGACGAATGCAAAGACTTGTACTTCGAAACCATTTTTGTAACCGCTTTTTCGGAGTATTCGCTTCGGGCACTCAATCAAAGTGCAGCCTATTATCTGCTTAAACCGTTGAGTATCGAAGATCTTATCTTGGCAGTAAACAAGGTGCAGAAGCATATTATCAATAACGAAATCTTTAATCGCAATAAAATTATTGTCGAGAATTTCAGAGAATCTAAACCCGAAAAACAGCAGGTAATACTCCCTACCCTCGAAGGTTTCGAGATTATAAAAATGGAAAGTATAATGAGGCTGCAAGGCAATGGAAATTTTACCGATATATACCTGTCGGATAAAACTAAAAAGATGGTATGTCGCTTTCTAAAGCATTTTACAGAGATACTCCCCTACCCTTTTATTCGTGTACACAAGTCTCATATTATAAATATCAATTTTGTGAAATCGTACCATAAAAATTCGGGAGGTTATGTTGTTTTGAATGACAATACCGAAATAGAAATATCACCCAGTTACAAAGACCAATTTTTACAGGTTTTTAAATAAATGAATAAAGCACCTCACATATCGGTTATACTTCCGGTTTATAATGCCGACAAAACACTCTCGAAGTGTATCGAAAGCATTTTAAGCCAAAAATTTACCGATTTTGAGCTAATCATTATCAATGACGGAAGTAGTGATAACAGCCAATCTATTTGCGAAAACTACGTTGCACAAGACAATCGAATACAACTTATCAACCAACAAAACGAAGGCGTATCTTACGCCCGAAATATAGGTTTAGATACTGCTCAAGGAAAATACATCTGTTTTGTAGATGCTGATGATTGGGTTGAAAACGAATACCTATCTGCATTTTTCAGACACAATGACGACCCTGATAAAGAAATAATTATTCAAAGCTATTTTGAAGATTTTGAAAGGAAATCTGCTATAAAAACTATATTTCTAGATAAATTATACTCACAATCTGATTTCTCTTTTTTATTTACCGAATTGCATATTTTAGGGTATGGTTATCCTTTTGCAAAGCTGTATCAAAGGTATATTATTGAACAATACAATTTAAGATTTGATCCGGAAATTCACTTTATAGAAGACCTTTTGTTTTTTCTGAATTACTTGCAGTATATTCAATCAGTACACACTGTGTCGGAAGTAAATTACCATTATACAGCACATTCGACAGATGAATCGTTGTCGTATTCGCATAACCCCTACGAATCCGAAATAAGAGCGTATTATGCTGAAAAAGAAATATTGGAAACACTTGATCTTAGCGCCTTAGCTGTTGGTTATTGGAAAGCTAACAACGGTTTTCTGCTTTACCGGGCAATCCGCACGATCTACCGTCCACAATGGAAAAAATCGTTTTCAGAAAGGATATCTATTCTTAAAGAACAATGGAATAACGAAAATGTATATTGCCTAAAATCATACAGTAAGCAATATTCAAATGAACGATTAAATAAAATTGCAGTCTATTTATATATAAATAAGTGTCTCTATCTTTACGATATGTATATGAGCTTTTTTATTTTTCTCAGATATAATGTTTCGTTTATTTGGAAGGCTTTCAGAAAAGTCATAAAACCTAAGAAACATCCTGTGGGACTTTGTAGGGGCGTATTGCATACGCCTAAAAAATAGAAAAAGAAAAATCAATCGGGCATACGCAATTCACCCCGATGATTGAAAATATTCCTACATTTTTGCAACAACGATGTATACCCAATCCTATAAATTTGAATATAAGACACACCTAAATCTCTTGATACCACCAAAGGCCATTTCCAATTGTGATATGCTAATTGTACAATACCTGTTGCCAAAATAATACCATACACCCCCCAATGAAACACCCCCATAAAAAGAGGTGACAATAATGCTATACTAAATCCCGAAAATAACGAAGCATATAGATAAGGTATTCTATTTTTAGTTGTCAATAATAACAAAGGTAGCACATGATTAACATCCAAATAATACACCAAAAAAAGCAGTACCAAAGGAAGGGTAGGCAAAAAATACGATTGGCTGTGAATCAATTCTAAAATACGATTACCAAACAATATTATTAACAATGCTACCGAAAGATAAGTTAAACTCATAATGAGTACACTTTCGCTAAATATTTTGCGGATATCGTCTCTTCTCTTCTCAATCTGAAACTGAGTTAAAAGAGGCATATGTGTCTGAAAATAAAGTTGTGATATACGGCTCACAAACAATATCAATTGCATAGTCAACCCATATTGTCCCACTATGGTAAGCGGAAGAAATAAAGATGCAAACAAGATATTTCCTCGTGTAGTAAAAAATATAGCTACCTCTGCCAATCCCACTTTTGAAGCATTGTGACGAATAATGGGAAGAATGTTTTGCGAATAGTACTCACTTTCTTTCAGCAGCTTTTTCAACCCATTTTTGAAAAAGAAACGATGGGCAAAAACTCTATTTACAATTACCGACAAACAGGTTGCAATAGATACCGAAATAATTCCATACCCACATATCAAACCAATAACAGCAACAACTATATAAACCGATTTGGTAATGATAATCAGTATATTATTCTCTTTTATGAAACCACGACCCAAAAGCAACGAGTTATAATAAAAGTAGAAAAATTCGATAGATACTGTCACTGAATAAATAAACCATGCAGTCATTATTTCATCGGAATTGGCAAGAGAAGATGAGATATGCAAAATATAAAACGACCCGAAAATAGCCAATAAACCCAATATGATAAGTGATACAGATCCATAGAAGATCTTCATGCTTTTGATAATACTTTTCAATAAAGCATAATTGGGTTTGTCCATCACAAGAGCTGAGGTATCTATCCCCACTTTGAGAAGAACGGTAGCTCCACCAAAAGCATAGGTCAAATTACGGGTAAAAGCACCGCTAAAACCAAAATCGAGCAAGGTCACAAATGTGCCGATAGTAAGAAAAACATACCATACGCCTAAAACATCTTGAGGCAGTGTTTTTAAGATGACAGGTAAAATAATAATATTAGCTCCCAAGTTAAAAAACTGGGCTATATAACTCCAAATGATATCACCTTTGGTTATTGTTATTTTACTATTGTTGCTTTGTCCTGCCATTAATAAAATACTTAAGTATTACATCAAAAGTAGATAAATATTACAAATATTGTATCTTTGTTTTGATTTTAAGTACAATAAAAAATTCTTCTTTATGCTTCTTTTAGAACCTCAACATTGGACAGATTACGAACTGATAGATTCGGGAAATTATGAAAAACTCGAACGATTCGGAAAACATATACTAGTGCGTCCTGAACCTCAAGCAGTATGGCAAAAATCGTTATTGGAAGAAGAATGGGAAGAAAGGGCGGATGCCATTTTTAGACGCGAAAAAGGAAAATCGTCTCAAGACGGAAACGAAAGAGGAGAGTGGATTCAAAAGAAAGGTATGCCCGATCAGTGGTTTATCAACTATGATTACAAAGAGATGCACCTGAAATTTCGTTTAGGACTTACCTCTTTTAAACATGTAGGTATTTTCCCCGAGCAAGCCGAAAACTGGAATTTTATTTACGATACCGTCAAAGGTTTTGATATACCCGAACCAAAAGTTTTAAACCTCTTTGCCTATACAGGAGGTGCTTCTATTGCTGCCAAAAGTGCCGGAGCAGATGTTACCCATGTAGATTCGGTAAAACAGGTGATTACCTGGTCTCGTGAGAATATGGAAGCTTCTAACCTCGATAATATCAGATGGATTGTTGAAGATGCTCTCAAATTTTGTAGACGAGAAGTAAAGCGAGGCAAAAAGTATAATGGAATCATTCTCGATCCTCCGGCTTATGGTCGGGGACCTGATGGCGAACGGTGGATTTTGGAAGAAAATATAGCCGAATTAATGTCTATCTGCCAAGAGTTGTTAGAAAGCGAAAATTCGTTTTTAATACTTAACCTCTATTCGATGGGATTTTCGCCGGTAATAGCCGAAAACCTGATTAAAAACTATTTTCCCTCCGTTAAATCTTACGAATATGGAGAGCTTTTAGTGCCCGAAAAATCAGGTAAAAGACTGCCTTTAAGTATATTTATTCGATTCAAAAAATAATTAATAATATCAGTACTATGAAAAAAACACTCCTTATATTCTCATTTATATGTGTATACGTAATTGGATCTGCTCAAACAAATACAATCCCTAAGTACACTGTACCCGAAGAGTATTCTTTTGTTTTGCCCGAAGATTACACAACTTATCAGCCTCAAGTAAAAGAAGCTATAGACTGGTATTTGTGGCGTTCGATGGGTTTAGACGAAAATAAGAGACAATATGCCGCAGCTTTTTTTATGAAGTGGCTTGTGGGAAGCCCCACAGTAACAGTTGATATAGACGAAAAAATAGTCAATTTTGCAGACAACAATCCACCGCTATTAATTCCATTTTGTATGGGCTGGGCTAAATATGCGATAGACAACAATCCGGATGATAGAGTAAAAGGATGCTGTGCCGGAATACAAACTACTGTTGATTATTACAATACAAACAGGGGATCTATGAATAAGGATGCTAATGTAGAAAAGTACGAAAAAATGATCAAGAATAAAAAACTTGAAAAATACATAAGCAAAAACCTTGCTCCAAAAAAATAAAACAATTGTCAGCAAAGTGTTGATAACTGTTGATAATTTTCTAAAAAATAAAGTTGCAAAGTTGATATCTATTCTAGTATATAAAATGAGAATGAAGTACAAAATTAATAAGCATAATTCTTTATTTTAGATACCATACAGTTATCAACAACTATTAACAATGTAAAATAATATAACTTTTAAACAGTCATAATTATCAACACTTGTTTAATAAAGTCTATAAAAAACAGTAAATCAAACTATATAAGTATTCTAAAGAATGTTGTAAAATGTGCATAAGTCTCTATCTATTTTATAGTAACTACAAAAGCAAACAAAAGAATAAATAATAATAAACAGTTTCAACAAGCTATTATTAATACCATATTAGTTTTTAGTTTTAAAAAGAAAAAATAATGCATAATGTAATTGTTGATAACCTAATTTTGAGTGAATATCTAAATTCTTTTGATTCAGAATTATCGTGTAATTTGAAGTATATTTGTGTGATATTTAAAAGATAAAAAATATATATATATTTGTAGTTGTTTATATAACTTTTTTAAAAGTATGGAATTCTCTTATATTAATAAAAGATTTTTTGTTTTAGTTATTTTATCTGTTTCGTTTTTAAGTTTTATTTCTGCACAGTCTAAAAATGCGATAGATAGTTTATTAACTAATGTATGTAAGGTGTCCGACTCTAGGTATATAATTAAAGATGAATCAGCTCTTAAAATATCTGATTATCAGGATAATATATTAAATGTATTGTCTGTTTTTTTTACTAATAATTCCAAAACAGCAGTATATTCAAAGTGTTTAAATAGAAAGTTGACTAAAGGAGAGGTTGCCATTATACTTTGTGACAGAATAGAAATTATGCCTTATTTTGAGTTATTAGGTATGCAGAATTTTGGTTTTACATTTTGTAAAGACAATCCCAATTTTATTGAATCGTACTTAAATAATATAAAGAAACAATCAACTAAAAAGTTTCAGGAAAAATATGTGCAATGGTTGAATAGTGAGGAACGGGCGAGTACCAAAATTAGTAATTTTTAGTACTGTACAGAATACACAACCCCCTTTGTAGATATTACTGCCCCACCTATAATTTAACGAAAAAATTTCAAGCCTTTTTATCTATATCAAAAATAAAGTTATATCTTTGCCCTGTAAAATAACTCTTTACTCGAAAAAATGACAATACAATTAATAAGCATATTTACCAATAATACTCTAAACTTTAACAGTTTAGGTTTGGATATGTGCGTTGAAATATTAGAGAGAGAGAGAGAGAGAGAGAGAGAGAGAGTTAACTAGTACCCCATCGAGCATACTAAATCATTTTTTTGACAGGGTTTCTTGTCTTTTTTTTGCTGTGTGTCAAAATGACTCAGAGAATCCATTCTTTGTATATTCCTCAATAAATATTAATAATAGCTTAGCTGCCAATGCGTATTGTGTAGGGTATTTCTCGTGTTGTTGTCGTATTCCTACACCAACAGAGTACGTATTCTTGGCAAAGCTATGTCCGGCAGTAGTGTATAGTGATTATACGCTGCTGCTTTTTTTTGTTAAGACTGTAAGCAAACATAAATATTTCCCCAGTATATTTTCACTTCATACAGGTATTTTCGTCTGTGCAGTAAGGCAAACTTTACAAACTGCGACTCTATTCACCAGCTTTTTGTGGGCGATGGGTAAGTGTCTTCCCTTTTTTTCTGCATGCCTTTTAATCAAAACGAATCACCAATTAACTAAATATTTAAATAGAAAATTTTAATTACAATTATGAAAAAATTTTTAATAACAACGGCTATCTTATTATTTCTTAGTGGGTTTATGACCTATGCGCAAGTAGGTATCAATACCCAAGACCCTAAATCGACAATGGATATTGTTGCTACAAAAACTGATAATTCTACACCCGAAGGGATTATTGCTCCTCGGTTGACTCGAGCGCAAGTAATAGCCAAAGATCCTCAGTATGAGCCGCCTCAAACTGGTGCGATAGTGTATGTTACCGATTTATCGGGTACAACTACTACTAAGACTATTGAAATTGATAAAATTGGATATTACTATTTTGACGGGACTGCGTGGCAATCTATGGGAGGCGGCAGTAGCGGAGGCTTTGTTCCGGAAGGTGGTGATGGTACAGTGATTTCTGCTGGCGGTACACTTCAAGTAGCACAAGAAATAATAGTTCGTTTGGAACAGGATTTTAATTATAGTCCGGATACGTATACAGGTGTATCTCCAAATATTCCTTCTGACTTGGCTCCTTTAGGAGTAGGACTATCTAGTTCTGTTAGAATCCCATATCTATCAAGCGTACTTGTTGACAATAAAGGAAAATATGTAAGTATTGAAGATCCTCTGTTTCCTGATGGCAAAAAAAGATTTAATCAATTTGAAGTTATCGAAAACGGGACGTACTTAATAGATATATACCTTATATCAACTATAAAGTTTAACAATGCCGTCGGATCACCACGTTATGATGCCGCAGTTGTGGGTGTATGGGATGAAAGTGGTGCCGGAAAATGGGTGGCAAGAACAACCCGAGGGGTCTATCGTGAAGATGATGTAGTAGCTAATCCGGTGGATGAACGCTTTAATCAATTACTCTCATTAAAGACTGCAATAGAACTGCAGGCAGGTAAAAAATATTCGTTTCGCTTTGCTGCTATACATAGAAATGTTGTATGGGCATCCAATGGAGGTATCACTGGCTCGGGACCAGTATCGTATTTCTCTATAAAAAGATTAAAATAACACTACTGCAAAGCAATAATGTTTTAATTAAGTGAACTCGTGGTGCTTTTAGAGGAATAACGGTAACGATGCCAAAAATAGTTGGCGTTTATTTGTAATGACATTTTAAAGGGTTAAACTTTTATGGTTTGGATTGAAATACAAACTTAAAGGTTTACCCTTTAACTTTCAGATAGGGGGTACAAAGAGGGAGTTATAAATAGCTTATCTCTTTTATAAGTTAATTGAATTTAAACCCAATGCACGAGCGATACAAATAAAGCTCGATAGTTGAATATCAGTTTTACCTTAGTATATTAGATTCTACTCATTTATACCAAATTTATCACATTAATGGTTCTGCTATTAGAATGCAGATCGAAAATGATTATCTTGATAAAAAAGCATCTCTAAGAATTGTATAGGAATGGGATATTTCTCCTTCGATTATAAATAAACGTATTCCTTGTTTTTTTGCCTATCTATTTTTTAGATTAAATTAGATAGAAAATAATGCAGCACCTAAAGGATTTATAAGATGGATTTCCGATATCTAAGAAAAATTAGATTCCGTTCCCACGAATATGTTATACAAGGGTTCTTAACCAAGGATTTATAATACAGAGTAACCAACCACCCTGTTAAACAGTGATTTAATGGGGTTTATTCTATATAGGCTTGCACATGATCTATGAGTAACTACAGCTAAATATGCGTTCAAAAAAAACGGCGCGATGACCAAAGACTTGAATAAAGGAATATACGGTATTCAGTAAAGACTATTCGTTTAAAATTGTCATAAAAATTGTTGAGGTTCAGTTTTCTGTTTACTTATTATTACTTACCATCCTATAAATTCATTATCTTTGCACACTTTAAAATCAGCGTTAACAAGTTGTTTGTTTTGGTTTTGTTACTCGCTTATTTTCAAAGTTAAATATTGTTGATAACGAATAAATTAAACTAAAATAATGGCTCTACAGTGTGGTATAGTGGGACTTCCTAATGTGGGAAAATCTACTCTTTTTAATTGTTTATCGAATGCGAAAGCACAATCGGCAAATTTTCCTTTTTGTACAATAGAACCTAATGTGGGAGTAATTACCGTTCCTGATGAGCGTTTGAATAAATTGGCAGAATTGGTTAAGCCAAACCGTATTTTGCCCACAACTGTAGAAATTGTAGATATTGCCGGATTGGTAAAAGGAGCCAGCAAAGGCGAAGGATTAGGCAATAAGTTTTTAGCTAACATACGCGAAACAGATGCCATACTACATGTATTGCGCTGTTTTGATGACGATAATATAACTCACGTTGACGGAAGTGTAAACCCGGTTCGTGACAAAGAAATAATAGATATAGAATTACAGTTGAAAGATTTGGAAACTGTAACATCACGTATTCAAAAAGTAGAGAAACAAGCTAAAACGGGTGGTGATAAGGATGCTAAGCGCATGTACGATATTCTTATTCAGTTTAAAGAAGCCCTTGAACAAGGAAAGTCGGCTCGTACTATCCAGTTCGATAATAAAGAAGACGAAAAAGCTGCTAAAGAATTGTACTTATTAACTTACAAGCCCGTAATGTATGTTTGTAATGTAGATGAGGCAAGTGCTGTTTCGGGAAACCAATACGTAGAACAAGTACGCCAATCGGTAAAAGAAGAAAACGCACAAATACTCATAGTAGCTGCTAAAATAGAATCGGAGATAGCCGAATTTGAATCGTACGAAGAACGTGAAATGTTTTTATCCGAAATAGGTTTGGAGGAATCGGGGGTAGCACGTCTTATAAAGGCGGCTTATCAACTTTTGGGTCTTCAGACATACTTTACCTGCGGAGTGCAGGAAGTACGTGCGTGGACATTTATTAAAGGCTTTAAAGCACCGCAATGTGCCGGTGTTATACATACCGATTTCGAGAAAGGCTTTATCCGTGCCGAAGTTATCAAATATGAAGATTTTATAGCTTTAGGTTCGGAGGCTGCCGTAAAAGAAGCAGGCAAAATGAGCGTTGAGGGCAAAGAATACATAGTTCAAGATGGCGATATTATGCACTTTAGATTTAATGTATAAGTAAATTTAAAGGTATTTTTTATTACTAGCTCTATACAATAACTTAATATAAACAAAGCCTGATAAATTTTATCAGGCTTTGTTTATATTAATATTAAAGCAAATCTTTATTTAGACTCTTTCAATACCATATCGATGGTAACTGCAGTAGATACTACAACAATTTTATCAGCATTTTCTTTGTATTCTTCTCTGATAGACACATTGTATTTATCGGCAGTGGTGAAGATTTCCTTCATGGCACCTGCCCATTTTTTGCTGATGGTTCCAATAGGTTGTCCATTATCTTCCGATATAACAAAGTTCCATCCTTTCCAGTCTCCTTTTATTTCTGCTATCTTGGTTCTGTTGGCAGACATAATGTGAAATGTAGGTTTTAAGAATGCCCATTTTTGTTTGATAAATCCAAGAACTTCTTGATTACCATTCGATATCACTATTTCTGACATAAAGAAAGTCCATCCTCTTTTTATTACAGCCAGTACATTTCCTTCCATATCGGTAATTTCCAATAAGAAAGGTAGCATAGCTTTGTTCAATAATAAGCGAAGAATTTTCTGACCTGCCGATAGTCGCTGTTTGATAAGACCAATTTGGTTACCATCTTCTCCAAAGACTTTATATTCAGCTTCGAATTTAAAATAGTTTACTTTTTGATCGATGAAATATTCGTTTGTTTCAAAAAATTTAGGAAAATTGCTCATAATGTGCGATGTTATAATTTGTTTCAGTTAGTTTACAAAGGTAATACATTATCTTTCAACATGTATCAGCCTGCAATGTTAATTTTTACACCTAGTTCCTCTACTTTTTTACCGATAGTTTTTAATTCTTCTAAAGAGACTTTTTCGAGGTTTTTTTCGGGTGTTTCTCTGTCAATAGTGTATATCATTACTTCTTTTGGATGAGTAGCTTTTATGATATTCAACCATCCGTTTATTTCTTGCTCGGTCGTATTATCTACAGTTTGCCCGTTGTGACTGCCTCTCACAAACATGGTTTGCAGGATAAAATTACCTTCAAATTTTTTGAACAGTTCTACCTGTTTTTCAATATTGTAAGTTGGCGAATTGGGCTGATCTATTAATAGTACAGTATCAATATATGCCGAATCGAGTTTCAGTATGTTATTTTCGATCTTTTTAAGAGCATTAAATACACTTTCCTTAGCAATGTGCATTGCATTGGATAAAACGCTTATTTTGGCTTCGGGTACATATTTGTTACGTAACTCTATAGTATCGTCAATTATGTCTGCAAAATGAGGGTGCATGGTAGGTTCTCCGTTGCCTGCAAAAGTAATTACATCAATGTTTGTATTCTCCTCTTTCAGCTTTTGCAGCTTATATTCCAAAGCAGCTTTTACGTTTTTGCGACTTGGCAATGCTGTTTTGGTTTTACCGTCTTCGTTGTATCCGCATTCGCAGTAGATGCAGTTGAACGAACACACTTTGCCGTCGTAGGGTAGGAGATTCATTCCTAATGATATGCCCAATCGGCGGCTATGTATGGGTCCGAAGACTATTTCGTCAAATAATAGTGTCGACATTGTTATCTGTTTTAGATGATCAATTGATAGGTGAATTTTGGAAATAGAAACATTGCCTGTAAATTTTATACAATTGTTTTCCTTTTTTTTTATTCATTAAAACATTAGAGTTAGATACTCTAACTAAGTATCAACCATTTGATGGTATATTTTAAATTGTATAAATTTTATCTAAGCCATTCAATACCGTAAATAATTCCGTAAGCAAGAAGTGCATACCGTGCAAATTTTCCTGTAAACATACTGATATTCACTATATATACATTTGCTCTCATGTATCCGAGTGCTACTGCAATAATGTCTCCAACTATCGGTAGAAAGCTGAAAAATGCCATGGCAGCACCCTTTCCTTCGAGTTGTTGCAGGACTTTATCCAGTTTTTCTCTTTTAATTTTTAAGTATTTTTCTATCCATTCAAGTTTACCCAACTTGCCTAGATAGTAATTGGTCATTCCTCCCATCCAATTACCAACGGATGCTATGATAATACATGTCCAAAGATCCATGCCTGCTGCTATAAGAGCGGCAAATACAAATTCTGATCCAAATGGTAATATGGTAGCTGCAAGAAACGAAGCTAAAAAAAGCCCGATATATCCATATTCGGCAAATCCCTCTAGCATTTTATTGTTATTTAATTGATAATCATATAATTATTGTATTAATGAGCTTCTAACCAATTGTTGCCTGTACCCGAATCTGCTTTGATAGGTACAATGAGTTTATATGCCTTTTCCATCTCCTCGATTACTATTTGTTCCACGTGCGACAATTCATTATTGAATGTATTAAAGTTCAGTTCATCATGTACTTGCAAAATCATTTTGGAACGAATTTTTTCATTTTTGAAGCGTTCGAATATCGTATTCATTGCTATTTTTATAATGTCTGCTGCACTTCCTTGTATGGGTGCATTTATAGCATTTCGTTCGGCATATCCGCGTACTGTTGCATTTCGTGAATTGATGTCCGGTAGATATCTTTTGCGTCCGAGAATAGTTTCTACATACCCTTTCTCTTTTGCATTGTTAATGATATTATCCATGTATTCTTTTACCTTTGGATATGTTTCAAAGTATCCGTCAATCAGCTCTTTAGCTTCTGCTCGAGGTATGGATAGTCTTTCGGCAAGTCCAAAAACCGAGATACCGTATATGATACCAAAATTGGCTGTTTTTGCTTTGCGACGCATATCGCTTGTTACTTCTTCGATCGGAATTTTATATATTTTGGCAGCAGTTGAGGCATGAATATCCTGTCCACTGTTAAAAGCTTCTATCATGTGAGGATCTTGGCTGAGATGTGCCATAATCCGTAACTCAATTTGAGAATAATCAGCAGAGTAAAAGGTACAGTCTTTGTCTGCAATAAATGCTTTTCGTATATCCTTGCCATGTCCTTCCCTGATGGGTATATTTTGTAGGTTAGGATTACTCGAACTTAGTCTACCTGTAGCCGTAACTGTTTGATTATAGGATGTATGTATTTTATCATCTCTCTTATTAATCAATAAAGGAAGTGCATCAATATAGGTACTAAGCAGTTTTTTCAAGCTGCGATATTCTAAAATTTTTCCAACAACAGGGTGAGTGTCCCTCAAACTTTCGAGTATCTCTTCGCTTGTTGTATATTGTCCTGTTTTTGTTTTTTTTGCTTTTTCTATAACTTTCAATTTGTCGAAAAGAATTTCGCCTACTTGTTTGGTAGAGTTTATATTAAATTCTGCACCTGCAAGTTTATATATTTCGGATTCGATATTTAGCATTTCCTTTGTTAAATTTTCCGACGATTCTTTTAAAGCTTTGGTATCCAATCTTACACCGGTATATTCCATATCGGCGAGTACATATACAAGCGGAAATTCTATGTCATATAATAGGTGGCTTGCTCCCTGTTTTTCTATTTCTTTTTCGAGTATATTTTTTAGTTTCAGAGTTACATCTGCATCTTCACAAGCATAGTCGCATATGTCTTTGGGGGAAAGATCCCGCATATTTAGTTGATTTTTGCCTCGGGAACCAATCAGTTCGTCAATATTAATGGTTTTGTAATTGAGATATGTTTCTGCCATATAATCCATATTGTGTCTCAATTCGGGATTTATGAGGTAGTGGGCAATCATTGTATCGAATAATTTTCCTTTTACTTCAATTCCGTATTTTTTAAGAACAATAATATCGTACTTTATGTTTTGTCCGATTTTCATAATATTCTCGTTTTCGAGAAGTCCTTTGAAAATTTCGGCTTGACTTTTTGCAATTTCAAAATTTGAGGAGATGGGCACATAAAATGCTTCACCTTCTTCTATGGAGAATGACATTCCTACCAATTCGCCATCAATTGGGTCGATTGATGTGGTTTCGGTGTCAAATGAACAAAAATCATGAGTTAATAATTTATCTCTTAATTTTATCATTTCTTCCTCATTATCAACTAGATGATATGAGTATGCCATATCCTTTAACTCCATGAGAGTCGAATATTTTTTTTCTTCTTGTACTTCCTCTGCGAATTCTTCGAAGAGATTACCTTGAGCTTCCTCTTTTTTAGGAATAATTTTTGTTTCTCTTTTCAAAACTCGATTGATCAGTGTCCGAAATTCGAGTTCTTCAAAAAGTTGTTCTATTTTTTCCTCATCAATATTTCTTCTTTCAAATTCTTCCTTCACAAATTCAATTGGCACATCAATTTTTATGGTTGCTAGAAATTTCGAGAAAAGAATCTGCTCTTTGTTATTTTCGAGTTTTTCCTTTAAAGTCCCTTTTATGCTTGAGGTGTTTTCGAGAATGTTTTCGATAGTGCCATATTCGGAGATTAATTTTTCAGCGGTTTTTGCTCCCACTCCGGGACATCCGGGAATATTATCGGAAGAATCTCCCATCAAACCCAATAAATCTATCATCAGTAGGGGAGAGGCAAGGTTATATTTTTCCATTACTGCTTTGTCGTTCAATACATCAAAGCCGACTCCTGCAAATTTGGGTTTGTACATAAAGATGCGCTCGCTGGTCAGCTGTCCGTAGTCTTTATCGGGTGTCATCATAAATACATCAAGATCTTCTTTTTCAGCTTTTTTTGCAATTGTCCCAATTACATCATCAGCTTCATACATAGGTACTTCCAGTATTTTTATATTATATGCTTCTATTATTTTTTTGATAATAGGCACAGCCAATCTTATATCTTCGGGTGTTTCGAGGCGTTGTGCTTTGTACTGTTCGTAGACTTCGTGACGGAATGTTGTTCCTGCGGGATCAAATGCCACTGCAATATGAGTGGGATTTTCTTTTTTAAGAACTTCTTCTAACGTATTAACAAAGCCAAAAACGGCTGAAGTATTCAGACCTTTTGAATTTACTCTCGGATTTTTTATGAAAGCATAATATGACCGGTATATAAGGGCGTAGGCATCTAAAAGAAAAAGTTTCATACCAAATATTAGTTAAATAGTTCTATTTCTCAGTAAAGTTACAAATAAATGCCTCTAAAAGCTGAATTATTTATAAATTTGCATCTCAACTAATTTTAGTATGGATAAAAAGCTTTTGATAGCTAAGCCAATAGCTTCAGAACTCGAACATTTTATTTCTTATTTTAGAGAGTCGATATTCTGTAATAATCCTCGAATTCAGGAGATTATAGATTATATAATGAAATCTGATGGAAAACATATTCGTCCGATTTTATTGTTGTTGGCAGCTAAAGCTTGTGGAAAAATTACCGAGACTACCTATCATTCTGCCGTAACGGTAGAATTATTGCATACAGCATCGCTTATACATGATGATGTGGTAGACGAGTCGAAAATGAGAAGGGGAAAACTTTCTGTCAATGCTATTTATGACAACAAAATGGCAGTTTTGGCAGGTGATTATTTCTTATCTACAGCATTGATTAAGAGTGTTTTGACAGGAGATATAGAAATTATTTCTGCTATTTCGGGCTTAGGTCGTAGTCTTGCCGAAGGAGAGCTTAATCAGCTGTCGCTTGCTAAAGAGATAATTTTGGATGAGGCAGAATATTTTGAAGTTATCAAAAAGAAAACCGCTTCACTTCTTTCGGTATGTATGAAGATAGGTGCTCAATCGGTGGGTGCCAGTTCCGACCGAGTTGCTCTTTTTGAGAAATTAGGTGAATATTTGGGTATTTGCTTTCAGTTGAGAGACGATATTTTTGATTATTTTTCCAACAATGTTGGTAAGCCTACAGGTAACGATATACGCGAAGGCAAGGTTACTCTACCTTTATTATTTGCTCTGAGAAATACTGATTCGGGCGAATCGCAAAAGATGATGCAGATAGTTAAGAATGCTAATTTTTCGGACGAAGATGTAACTGTTCTTATTTCCTTTGCAAAAGAAAAAGGAGGGATTGAATATGCCTATGATAAGATTGAGGTATTTAGACAAAAAGCAATTCAAATTATTGAAACATTGCAAGATAGTGATGTAAAAGATGCCTTGATAAATGCAGTAGAATATGTTGTAGAACGCGTTTATTGATTACAACGGCGTTTGTTATTAGCAGTTGAGGAACTCTATTTTATTATTGATTTGTGAAAAAGATACTATTTCTTTTGAGCTTTATTGTATCAGTGAGTCTTATTCCTAATAAGGCACATGGAGAGGATGTTGCTCTTGGTTTGCATGATAAAGTAGTAAAAATATGTGATTTACCTAATACCGAAGATTATACTTCGAGTGATGGTAAATTATTTGATTTTGGCTATAAGTATACCTTATTTGAACTCCTATTTATGCCTGTTTTTGAAAAGGGCGAAGGCGAGATAATAGGTTATATTGATAATGATAATTATGTTTCTTTGTCGAATAGCGATATTGAGAATATTGTACGAACTAATAAGATTTACAATTTAGCAGGCATGGTAAAGATTCCTTTTTGGGATGCTTGGGGAGGTAAAATAGCCTTGTTTTGTTTAGCTTCTCTGCTTGTTTGTTTGTTTTTTATAAATAGATATTGTAGGTTATCGAATAAAACAAAAGAGTTATAATTTGCAGATTATAACTCTTTTGTTTTTATATAGTGGAGTAGGGGTTTACCTTACTTACTCTTTGATTGTATCCAATAGATTATTTGCTAGCCTACTTGTACCAAGTCTGAAATATTGATTATTACACCATTCGCTTCCCAAGACATCTTTTACAATGGTGTAGTATTTCACTGCATCTTCGGTAGTAACAATGCCTCCGGAGGCTTTAAAACCTGCTTTACGACCTGTTTTTTTAGCATATTCTTTAATCGCCGAACACATAATATAGGCAGCTTCCAGGCTTGCACCTTCGTATACTTTACCGGTTGATGTTTTTAAAAAATCGGCTCCCGAATAGAGTGATAATATGGATGCTTTCATCACGTTAGATGCTGTTTTTAAAGCACCCGTTTCAAGTATTACTTTCAATTGAGCATCACGACAGGCGTGTTTTATTTCGTCCATTTCTTCGCATAATTCCTCGTAATTTTCATCTAAGAATAAACCTAGATTTAAGACTATGTCTATTTCGTCTGCTCCGGCGGCTACGGCAAGTGCTGTTTCAGCTATTTTGATTTCGGTGAATGTTTGCGAAGATGGGAATCCCCCTGCAACACAAGCTATTTTTACGCCTTGGGCAGTAAGAGCCTCTTTAACCATTTCGGCAAAGTTGGGATATACGCAGATGGTAGCTACGTTGTCTACATCGGGGTATGTTCCCTCAAAATCGTTTACTTTTTCGGTAAATTTCCACACTTCTTCTTTGGTATCCGTAGTATTAAGGGTGGTTAAATCGATACATGAATAAAGTTTCTTATATACTTCAAGTGTATTGTTTTCTGCAAATTTAGCGGATAGTATCTCTTGAACTTTAGATGTTATGTCTTCGTATTTTAATGCTGTCTTATATTGTTTTAGGACATCATTGTATTTGTTTGAACTACTCATGATTGGGTCAATTTATCGTTATTTATATGTCGGTTTTTATCCCTGTTTGTTTTCTTTTCCATGTTCTTTTCGAATGCCTCTGTAAGATCTACACCCGTTTGATTGGCAAGGCACATAAGTACCCATAAGATATCTGCCATTTCATCTGCCAGATTTTTGTCCATATCGGCTTTTTTAAACGACTGATCGCCATACGTTCGTGCCATGATACGGGCAAGTTCGCCTACTTCCTCCGTAAGAATGGTCATATTGGTCAACTCGGAGAAATATCTCACTCCGTATGTTTTTATCCATTCGTCTACCTTGTTCTGTGCTTCCTGTATAGTCATATTTGGTGTTTTAAGCTATTCTTTTTCTTTCGAATCTATCCAGATGGTTACCGGACCGTCATTTATTAATTCTACATCCATATGAGCTCCAAAAGAGCCTGTTTCTACTGGGGTGTCTATTGTTGCTTCCAATTCTTTACAAAACAGTTCGTACATGGGTACTGCAATGTTGGGTTTAGAGGCTCTGATGTAAGATGGTCTGTTACCTTTTTTTGTGGATGCAAAAAGTGTAAATTGCGATACTACAAGTACTTGGGCGCTTATATCCTTTAGAGATAAGTTCATTATTCCATTTTCATCATCAAAAATGCGTAAGTTGGCTATTTTGTTACATAACCAGTTTATATCTTCTTGTGAATCAGAATCTTCTATGCCTAAAAGAACTAGTAGTCCTTTGTCTATCTTCGATTTAATATTGTTTTCTATGGTTACCGATGCCCGTTTTACCCTTTGTACTAATGCTCGCATATTACTTTTGTCACTTTTATGTTACTTTCCAACCTTTCTCATAGATAAAGAATAAGTTCTGATTACAGTGTTATTGAGTTGATTTATTCTGCTCTATCTCTCTACAAAAATAGGAATAAATCTGTGGAAGTAGAGGTTATTTTTGTTTACTATTTTTTTAGGCATGTATTTTATTCGATGCCTTTTTATTATTTTAAATATGCTTTAAACCTTATTTTAAGATATCTATTTTTATTAATAATGTTATATAATACTATAATATTAAATATTATTTTACTTATTAATTATATATAAATATTTTATATTTAGTTTATAATAAATCTATTATAAAGTATAGTGTTATATAGTTCTATTGTTATAATGTAAAATTACGTTATTTTAAATTTATGATTGATCTTTAAAATACCTTTCGATTTGGATGCTGTTTAAATTGGATATATAGGGGCTGAACTCTGCCCTGCCTAAAACATAATTTTGTGGGCAGGGCAGAGTTCAGCCCCTACAAATAAGCTTTACCACCCGAAACTATTTCATTTAATTGTTGAGGATACCTTCTTCTGTTTGGTCTTTTTCTTTATTGAAACTTGTTATAATTAGTTTTGCTTTATGTTTGCCCACTATTTCTTCTATCTCCTCTAATGTACTCGATTTGATACGTTTTATACTTTTGAAATGTTTCAATAACATCTTTTTGGTTTCTTCACCGATTCCTTTAATACTATCGAGTTCCGAAACTATTTGCTCTTTGCTTCTTCTGTTTCTGTGAAAAGTAATACCAAAGCGGTGAGCTTCGTCCCTTAGGTGTTGAATGACTCTGAGTGTTTCAGAATTTTTGTCCAAATATAATGGGATTGAATCTTCAGGATAGTAAATCTCTTCCAGCCTTTTAGCAATACCTATAATAGCTATTTTTCCATACAAATTCAGCTCTCTTAGCGATTCACAAGCTGCACTTAGTTGTCCTTTGCCACCATCGATAATAATGAGTTGGGGTAGGGGTGTATTTTCCTCTTTCATTCTATGATAACGTCTGTAGATCACTTCTTTCATGGTCGAAAAATCATCGGGACCTTCTACTGTTTTTACAATAAAATGTCGGTAGTCTTGTCTAGCCGGCTTTGCCATTTTAAACACAACGCATGCCGATACGGGGTTAGTTCCCTGTATATTGGAATTATCAAAACATTCGATGTGTGTAGGAAGTTCCTTTAGATGTAAATCGTTTTGTATCCCTTTTACAATTCTTACCGAACGTTGTTCCGGATTTAAACTTTCGGCTTTTTTCAGTTTATCTATTTTATATTGTTTTACGTTTTGGATAGATAATTTCAAAAGTTTGAGCTTATCTCCACGCTGAGGTATCGTAAATTCGGTATCTTGAAGAATGAGATCGGGGAGAAAGGGAACCACTATTTCTTTGGCTAATTTTAGAAACCTGTTTTTCATTTCCAATATGGCTAAACCTAATAATTCTTCTTTCGGTTCGTCTAGCTTCTTTTTGTATTCAAAAGTGTATGCTCGTATAACCGAGCCATTATGTACACTTAGAAAATTAATGTATCCGGCAGAACTATCTTCATCATAACCAAAAATATCTATATTGTACATAATATTTGAAACAACTGTAGATCGCTGCTTAAAATTTTCTATTAGGATGTATTTTTCTTTCAGTTTTTGGGCTTCTTCAAATTTAAAATCTGCGGCTAACGTCTGCATTTCTTCATAAATAGCCTTGCTTACAATGTTTATATTCCCCTTGAGAATCTCACGTACGCTTTCTACATTTTTATTGTAATCGTCTAGCTCCTGTAGACCTTCGCATGGACCAAGGCATCTTTTTATATGATATTCGAGACATACTTTAAATTTACCGCTTTTTATGTTCTCGGGAGTCAAACTTAGGCTGCACGTGCGGATAGGGTAGAGCTTATGAATAGTCTCAAGGAGAGCTTTTATGCTGTTTCCGCTTGCGTATGGTCCAAAATACTGTGATCCGTCTTTTACGATATTGCGAGTATATAGAATTCTAGGAAAAAATTCGTTCCTTATTACGATGGAAGCATACGTTTTATCGTCTTTCAGCATTACGTTGTAGCGAGGCTGATATTCTTTTATAAGATTATTTTCCAGCAAAAAGGTATCTTCTTCGGTATCTACAACGATGTATTTAATGTCTTTTATTTTACTTACCAGTATACGGGTTTTGGGACTATCATGATGTGTTTTGGAAAAATACGATGATACTCTTTTTTTTAAGTTCTTTGCTTTTCCTACATAGATGATGTTTTCTTTGTCATCAAAATATTGATAACATCCCGGTTTATCGGGGATATTCTGTATTATATTTTTTAAATTCTCATTCATAAGACTAATTATTTAATGTGTCAATATATTAATGTGCTGATGAAAAATATACAGGGTATTGATTAATGGCATATGCGCATTTTCTCATTTTCATATTGACACATTTATTCATTATATGTCATATTTGATGATTGCTTCTATTTCCACATCCTGGGGAAATAGTTTTCTGCCTTGTAGTTGCTCTAGTTCTATAATGAAGTTTACATATATTTTTTTTACACCCATTCGTTTGATTAATCTGTATGCTGCGAGCATTGTTCCGCCTGTTGCCAGCAAATCGTCGTGAATAAGAACGACATCATCAGGAGCTAGTGAATCTTTGTGTATTTGAATTGTATCTACACCATATTCTTTTTCGTAGCTTTCTTCGTAAGTATCTGCTGGAAGTTTTCCTGGTTTTCTGATTGGAACAAATCCGGCATTCATATTTAGAGCTAAGATAGGACCCATGATAAAGCCTCTTGATTCTATTCCTACAACTTTGGTGATACCTTTTTCTTTGTATAAGTCTGTCAGAACTTCTGTCAGATCTTTTAAATTTTGTGGATGTTGAAACAGGGTTGTAACATCTTTAAACTGGATTCCCGGTATCGGAAAATCAGGAATATTTCTTACAGATGCTTTTAAATTTTCAATTTTTTTGTGTGGCATGATTTTATAAATAGCTGTTTTAAAGTATTATGGCTTATGTTTTTTAAATTGTTCCACGTGAAACCGAAATTTGTTCCACGTGAAACTTACTTCTTTTTATCTTCCAAGAAGGACAAGAAGAATGGATATGTCGTTGGGTGAAACCCCTGGAATTCGGCTTGCCTGTCCAATTGTTTCAGGATTTATCTTAGCAAGCTTTTGACGAGCTTCAGTCGAAAGCGAAAGGATACTCTCGTAATTGATTTTGTCTTTGATCAAAATGTTTTCGAGCCTAGTTATTTTCTCGGCGATCAATTGTTCACGTTTGATGTATCCGTCGTACTTGATTCTTATTTCTGTGGCTTCGAGAATTTCTTCCTTTCTGTTTGGAATTTTATCTACTTCTGCTTGAAACATGGGGATCGAATCCAGGATGTTGTCGATGGTTACTTGCGGGCGAGCTAATAAGTCTTTTAGTTTTACTCTTTGTTTCAATGGACTTGTTGCCAATCGTTCTAGCGATGGGTTTATGTATTCCGGTTTTAAAGAATAGTTTGATGCAAATTCGATTAAACGATCTATTTCTGCTTTTTTCTCGTTGAGTAGATTGATGCGTTCTTGTTTTACAATTCCCAGGTCATATCCCAATTGTGTAAGGCGCATGTCGGCATCGTCTTGTCTCAAAAGGATTCTATATTCGGCACGTGAGGTGAACATTCTATATGGTTCGTCTACGCCTTTGGTTACTAAATCGTCGATTAATACGCCTATGTATGCTTCGTCACGCCTTAAAATAAATTCTTTATCGCTGTGGCAATTTTGGTGTGCGTTGATGCCGGCAATCAATCCTTGTCCTCCAGCTTCTTCGTAACCTGTGGTTCCATTAATTTGACCTGCAAAAAATAGGTTTTTTATTAGCTTCGTTTCTAGCGTATGTTTTAGCTGGGTTGGATCGAAAAAATCGTACTCAATGGCATATCCGGGTCTATAGATATGAATGTTTCTAAAAGCAGGGATTTTTTGTAATGCTTCTATTTGATTGTGGAGTGGGAGAGACGATGAAAAGCCGTTTAAATAATACTCCTGCGTATTTTCGCCTTCGGGTTCTAAAAATAATTGGTGAGAATTTTTATCCGAAAATGTCACAATTTTGGTTTCGATACTAGGGCAATATCTTGGACCAATACTTTTGATTTGTCCGTTGTAAAGGGGCGAATACTCTAACCCTTCTCTCAATTTATCGTGAACCTCTTCATTGGTGTTACATATCCAGCAACTAAGTTGTTTTAGAGTCCTGGGTTTAAAATCAAGATACGAAAATTTATGAAAATCGTCTTCACCTATTTGTTCTTCCATCAGTGAAAAATCAACGCTTCTACCGTCAATTCTGGCAGGTGTACCTGTTTTCATTCTGTCGGTGGTGAATCCAATTTCTCTCAATTGTTCGGTGATTCCGTATGAGGCAGGTTCTGATACTCTACCTCCGGTGAGTTGGGTAGATCCGATGTGCATCAATCCATTCAAGAAAGTACCGTTTGTAAGCACTACCGATTGTGCTGTAAATGTAACACCCATACTTGTTTTTACCCCTTTCACCGTTTTATTTTCGATGATAAGCGATGTTACAGCATCTTGCCAAATAAATAAATTATCGGTGTTTTCGGTAATTTCTCTCCATTTTATAATGAATTGTGTTCGGTCACTTTGGGCACGCGGACTCCACATAGCTGGTCCTTTAGACTTGTTCAGCATTCTGAATTGGATAGCTGTCTTGTCGGTAACAATTCCCATCTGTCCGCCTAAAGCGTCAATTTCCCGTACTATTTGTCCTTTTGCGATGCCTCCAACTGCCGGGTTGCAGCTCATTTGGGCAATTTTATTCATATCCATCGTAATCAGCAGGGTTTTCGAGCCTAAATTGGCTGCTGCTGTAGCAGCCTCACAGCCCGCATGTCCTGCACCTACGACTATAACGTCATAATTAAAATTCATTGTTTTTTTACTTTGATTACAGAACAAAGTTACTACTTTTATATCAGTCTGTAACTTGTTTCTTTCTGCCTAAGTTTTCTAGTATGTTCTTTTTGTCTTCTTTTTACTTAAATTATTTAGTTGTAATTGATAATCTATCCAAATATGGTAACTGTAGAAGTGTGTGCTAATTCGGTTCAATCGGCTATAGAAGCCCAAAAGGGTGGGGCGGTCAGAGTTGAGTTATGTGCGAATTTGGCGGATGGTGGTACTACTCCGGCAAAGTCGCAAATAAAACTTACCCGTAACCACATTGACATTGATCTGAATGTAATTATTCGTCCTCGAGGGGGTGATTTTCTCTATGACAATCTCGATTTTGAGTCGATGAAAAACGATATTATGTTGTGCGGAGAACTCAACTGCGATGGTGTAGTCTTCGGTATTTTAGATAATAACGGCAATGTGGATATGGAGAGGAATGCCATACTCATAGACTTTGCCAAGAAATATGACATGTCGGTAACTTTTCATCGTGCTTTCGATCGGGTTCGAGATATACGGTCGGCTCTTGAAGATGTTATTCGTTTAGGTTGCGATCGCATTCTTACTTCAGGCGGTTATCAAACGGCTTTTGAGGGTAGGGAGCTGCTTCGCCAATTGGTTGCTTTGTCTGATAACAGGATCAGTATTATGGCAGGTAGTGGTGTGAACGAATCTAATGTTCAAGAACTGGTTCGCTTTACAGGGGTTAAGGAGGTGCATGGTACTTTCCATAGTTTGAAGCAGGGCGGTATGAAATATCATAATTCAAATTTTGATAATTCGGGTTGTTCTGAATATGCGTTTTTATTGTCCGATGCCGAGAGAGTGAAGGGGGTAGTTGAGAATGCTAATTTGTGATTAATACTGCCTTTTTTAGACAGTCTGTTTTTTATGTTTATATTATTCTACCTTTTCATATTATTAATCTTAATATCTTTCAATTATAACATCAATATATAATACTATAATTTTTATATACTCTTATTATTAATATTTTATGAAATATATTCAATAATAAGAAAAAAATAAAATATCTTTAATATTATAGATAACTGTATCACTAGTTATATTTTTCATCAAAAAATAGCACCTGTTTTAATTGGAAAAGAGGGTGTATGTAGGGGTGAAAAATCTCTCGCCCCTACCGGTGTTTTGGAAATTATGGAGATATCGCACAGGGCAAATGTATGGAAATTGATTCATTTTATTGCCGAAAACTGTAGGGGCGGGGCAGAGCCCAGCCCCTAAAAGGTTCTTCCAAGAAGGAATGTTTTTTTCAAGTGTTTACCCTAATAATACTAGATTAAAAACAATAGAAACAAAATTTTTATTAAATACGTATACAAATAGTCTGTTTATCAAGGTATCGTATAGATTATAGTGATTAGTTTTTCTTACATTTGCAATATTTTGAACATCAATACAGCCTGCTATTTAGGTTTATTGGCAGTTTGTTTGGTTTAACGAATTGGTAAACAGTAAAATACAGTTTAAAAACTTATAATATAGATTTCAATAGATATGAAGATCGCACTTATTGGTTATGGAAAAATGGGTAAGGAAATCGAACGGATTGCCCGAGATCGTGGACATTCTATAGTTTCGATCATTGATGAGTATAATCTTTCGGGATTTGATTCTCCTGAATTTAAGGGTGCCGATGTAGCCATTGAATTTACAACACCGGCGAGTGCAATGGATAATTTCAGAAAATGTTTTGCTGCCAGTGTGCCTGTGGTTGCAGGTACAACAGGATGGCTAGAGAATATGCCAGAAGTGACAGAGGCTTGTGAGAAAAAAGGGCAAACATTCTTTTATGCTTCCAATTATAGTTTGGGGGTAAATATATTTTTTGCCGTGAATAAATACCTGGCGAAAATTATGAATCAATTTCCCGATTATACGGTAAAAATGGAAGAGGTGCATCACATCCATAAGTTAGATGCACCCAGTGGAACGGCTATCACTCTAGCCGAAGGCATTATCGAAAATATCGAAAGAAAAAGCAATTGGCATTTAGAAGCCGAAGTGATACCTTCGGATTTGGCAATACATTGCATCCGAGAAGGAGAAGTGCCCGGTATTCACGAAATTTTTTATGAATCGGAAGCCGACGTAATCAGCATAAAACATGATGCCAAAAATCGTAAAGGTTTTGCATTAGGTGCCGTTTTAGCCGCAGAATTTACATACGGCAAAAAAGGATTTTTAGGTATGCAAGACATGCTCAACTTTTGAGGTAACAACAAATATATTACTAGATATTATAATGGAAAAAGCAAGTAATCAGAATAATTCGTTAGACAAAAAAACTCTTCAAGAAAGACTTTCTCAGGCTACAAGCAAACAGTGGATCAAATTTATTTTGATAGCTATTTTTTGTATAGTCTTTACCATTTGGACAGGTTATTATGCAGTATTGTTATTAATTGCCATTTTCTTCGATAGTTATATTTTAAAATATATTCCATGGTCGTTTTGGCGAACAAAAGGTAATATGTCTTTCCGTAAGTTTATGGAGTGGGTAGATGCTATTGGCTTTGCACTGATTGCCGTGTATGTTATAAATACATTCTTTTTCCAAAATTATCAGATTCCATCATCTTCTTTAGAGAAATCGCTATTAGTGGGCGATTTTTTGTTTGTAAGCAAAATGAGCTATGGAACCCGTTCGCCAATGACTCCTTTGTCGTTCCCGTTGGCTCAACATACTTTGCCGGTTCTAAATATTAAGTCTTACCTCGATAAACCTCAATTGGCATATCAACGCTTTGCCGGTTTTGGTCAGATTGAAAGAGGCGATATTGTGGTATTCAATTTTCCGGCGGGCGATACGGTTGCTTTGAATAGTCAACAAGCCGATTATTATTCTTTATGTAAATTAGACCCTCAAGGTCGCGCAGGGCTTTGGTCTAACAAAGCAAAATACGGAGACATTGTTTATCGTCCTGTTGATAGACGCGAAAATTACGTAAAACGATGTATGGGTCTTCCCGGTGAAACACTCGAAGTTAGAGACGACGATGTATATATCGATGGAAAAAAAGCTCTTACGCCCGAAAATATGCAGTTGAAATACTTTGTTCAAACAGATGGAAGTGCCATTTCTGAACAAGTATTCGATGAGTTGGGTGTTAGCAAAGACGATTATGCCTCTATGAACGAGCAGGGGATGTGGACTGCCAATTATTTTGATCCGTTAAATGAATTGAGAAGATCAAATCCTCTTTTAAATCAGGGTTTGCCTGATGAAGTGAAATTTTCGGCTGACAGCTTGCAATTAACTCAACTTGGTTTCGTCGCAAAAGGAAATACATTTGGGTTGGTTTACTTGTTGCCATTGACTCAAAAAATGGTAAAAACATTAAAGTCGAAAGCTTTTGTAATCAATGTGTTTAAAGAAAAAGAACGCATCGAAAGAAGCGAAACTGCTGATGGAAAGGTTTTGGATTATCCATTTTATTATCCAATTGATTATCCTACCCGATGGACTCGCGATACCTATGGTCCTCTTTGGATTCCTAAAAAAGGAGCTACTATTACTTTCGACAAAGATGTCGATTATAAGGTGGCGACTTATAAACGGGTAATCAAAAATTATGAAGGTAATGATTTTGATTACAAAGATGGTAAGGTTTATATCAACGGAAAGCAAGCCGATTCGTATACATTTAAGTTCGATTATTACTTTATGATGGGCGATAACCGTCATAATTCGGCTGACTCGCGTTCTTGGGGTTTTGTTCCCGAAGATCACATCGTAGGACAACCGTTGTTTGTATGGTTATCCTTGGATAAGGATAAAGGCTGGTTCAGCGGAAAAATTCGATGGAACAGAATATTTACAAGTGCGAAAAAGAAATAATTTAGTTACAAGTTACTTCGCCCTTTCGGGCAGTTACAAGTTACAAGTAGTCAAAGCCACAGAAGCTGTCTATTTGAAACTCGTAACTTGTAACTTGTAACTCGTAACTATCATAAAATGAAGAAAACAAGAATACTACGATGGTGGGGCAAGGCTTTTGTTATGGCTTTGTTAGTCGTTTTTGTTATTCGGGTTTTCTTTATTCAATCCTATACAGTCTCTTCTTCACAGATGGAGACTGCCATGCTTAGGGGCGACAGGGTTTTGGTCAATAAAACATCTTATGGTATAAGAATGCCCATTACTCCATTGTCGATACCATTTACTTTCGATCATTTTTTTGGACAAAAATCGTATTCCGATTACATTCAATTGGAGTATGATCGTTTGCTGGGAAAGGTAGTAGATCGTAATGATGTCATCCTTTTTAATAATCCTTCCGAAAGAGGAAAACCTCTCGATATGCGGAGCCTGTCTCTGAGCCGTTGTGTAGCTGTGGCTGGGGATACTATAAAAGTACAAGGAGGCGATTTTTATCTGAATGGCATAAAATCGGTTCCCTCTCCCGATTTGTTGCAATCGTTCAAATTTGATAAGGATTTTCAAGATACTATTTTAGCTGTGGCAAAGTCTTTAAATATAACCCCTCGTGATTTAACTGCAGATTCTACATCGATAAGTTCGACTCTCAGCCGATACGAGGCTTTTCTGATCAATCAGAAGTTGAACGATAGTGTCCAATTAGAATTGAATATTCTCGACAATATATCCTATGATTTAGTGATTCCTGCCGCAGGTGCGACTATTGTACTTACCAAATTTAATAGACCTTTGTATAGTCAGATTATTAAAGATGAAGTGGGGGCATTGGTAAAAGTAAAAGATTTGAAATCTTACACTTTTCGATATAATTATTACTGGGTTTTGTCGGATAATGCTGATGAAGCCATAGATTCGCGAACATTCGGGTTTATTTCCGAAAAAAATATTATCGGAAAAGTTTCCCTTATTTGGTATAGTTCCGACGAAAAAACCGGTTCGAGGTGGAACCGATTATTTTCATGGGTGAAATAAGGCTGAAATTTTTGGCTTGTAACTCGTAACTAATTCCTTGTAACTATTAAATGAGTATCTATTTATCCACAGCTTATCTAGCTCCTATCGAATATTATGTAAAACTTCTGCTAGGAGGTGTGTATATCGAGCAACAGGAAAATTATATAAAGCAAACTTACAGGAATAGGTGTACTATTCTTTCGGCAAATGGGGCGATGACGTTATCGATCCCAATAGAGAGCGCTGGTGGCAAAAAATGCCCGATAAGGGAAGTTTGTATAGCCGATCACGGAAATTGGCGGCATTTGCATTGGAATGCGCTTGTTTCGGCATATAACTCTACACCATTCTTCGAATATTATCAAGATGATTTCCGACCGTTCTTTGAAAAGGAGTATAAATATCTGTTCGATTTTAATGAAGAACTGCGAAATCTGATCTGTCGGTTAATTGATATAGATACTTCTACAATTCGTTATACAAACGAATTTTTGTTAGAAGTAGAAGAAGAGGATTACCGCTCAAGAATTACCCCAAAAATTGATTGGAAGATTGCTGATCCCAATTTTCAATCCATTCCTTATTATCAGGTATTCGAGCAGAGGTTCGGCTTTACAGAGAATCTGAGTATTCTAGATCTTCTCTTTAATATGGGAAACGAAAGCTTGATTGTGTTAAGCAAAAGCATAAAAAAAACCTCTTGAAAATTTCCAAGAGGTTTTTTTGTAAGTCGTTACGAATAATTAGAATTTGTAGCTAACTCCAAACTCGAAATTTCTCATATCTAAATCAAAACCAAAGCTATCAGTTTTCATTTCGCCTTCTTTGTCTTGTTGATATCCTAAGAATCCAAATTTACCGGTTAACGATACTTTGTTAGACACATTTATAGCAACACCTGGTCTTAAGCCTACTTGTATCTCATTTCCTTTTGCGCCACCACTAGTACCTTTTGACCATCCATAAGAAACACCACCATCAACAAATAAACCTCCTAGATCACTTTTTAGGAAAGTGTAACGTAAGAAAGGATTGATTATGTATGTGTTTGTTGATTTTGCTGATGCTACACCACCGTTGTTGTCAAAATAAGTACTTCCATGAGTATGAGCACCACCAAGTGCGATACCAACACCAATATTTTCACTTAAAATATATCCAAATTCTGGCATAACTTTGAAGCTAAGTTCGCTGTCGCCACCTTTTACTTTGCTTGACCAAAGACCAGCTGTTCCTCCAACCCACATGTTCTCTTGAGCACTAGCCGCAGAAAATACACCTAGTGCAACTGCTACAGTTAAGAATAATTTTTTCATAGACTTAATTTTTTTAAATTGTTATGTTTTTTTAGTTAGCAAAAACGGCACAAATTTATCCTTAATTTTGATAATGGAGGTCTTTTTAGAAAATATTACTGTTAAATAAACGAAATGATGTGAGGTTCATTTGTTGATATTTGGTTAATTCCGGATGTTTAATATCATCAAAATTGTTAATTGATAGATGGTTACTAGTCATTATGACAATTTAACGTAACGTAATTATTAACCCTTTACTGATAGGTCAAAAAACTAAGATTCTCGTTATTAAAAATCTCATTGGCTACCTCCAAAAGATCTAAAGATGATATCTGCTCTATTCTTTTTATAGTCTCTTCCATGTTGTTGAAGTGGTTGTAGTGCATAAAACTTTTGGCAAGCCCTAGTGCCAGGTTTTCGTGATTATCGCCCGAAATGGCTATTTGCCCGATCAATTGCTTTTTGGCAGCAGCCAATTGCGATGTCGTCAATTTATTATCACGAAGGTTTTTCAGTTCAGCGTGTATTAATTTGACGCATTTTTCGGCATTGCGTTTATCGCAACCAAAGTAAATAGAAAATACCCCTGTGTCAGAATAGCATGTCATATTAGAATCAACGGTGTATACATATCCTCTTTTTTCTCGAAGCGAAATATTTAGTCTGCTATTCATACCCGGTCCTCCCAAAATGTTGTTGAGCAGATGCAATGATTTCCGTTTTGTACTATGCAAATTATAGCATTTTCCACCAATTAGGGCATGGGTTTGCGAGGTTTCTTTCATAATAGTTTGCTCTACCCGTTCCGCTAATTCGGGAGCTATTCGAGTGCGATTAGGAAGTACCGAATCTATTTCCGAAAGATATTTTTCCGCTAATTTTATGATTTTCTTTATATCTGTATTTCCCAACGAAAAGAATACAATGTTTTCGGGAAGATAGTGTTTTTGGATAAATGTGCGAGCTTTGATGGTATCAAACTTAGTCAGCAGGTCGGGTTCACCCAATATGTTATGTCCCAATTGAGAGTTGCGGAATATTATATTCTCGAATTCATCGAAGATAAGCTCCGAAGGACTATCTTCGTACGAATTTATTTCATCTAGAATTACATCTATTTCTTTTTCTATTTCCTTTTCGGGAAAGGTAGAATGAAAGGTCAAATCCGTCAAAAGTTCAAAAGCACGCGAGAAATGTTCTTCAAGAAATATCGAATAGATGACTGTTTCTTCCTTATTGGTATAGGCATTTATTTCGCCACCTACACTTTCCATCCGGTTGATGATGTGATGCGATCGGCGTTTTTCGGTTCCCTTGAATAGCATATGCTCTACAAAGTGAGCCATCCCAAATTCGTCCGGCTCCTCGTCGCGAGTGCCGGCGTTGACTATAAAGCCGCAATACGAAACTTTTTCGGCTAAAGGCTTGTGTACAATGCGTAGACCGTTCTTTAGAGTGTAGGATTGATATTCTTTCATTTAAAATTATTTAATTATCTGTTTCACTGCCTATTGATGCTATTAAACCGTTCGATCGGTTTATGGTTTTAGTTGGAGTCTTTAGCCTCAATTTGGCTAATAATAGTTTTATCGACCCGCAATTGACTTTTTATGTTGTATTGTATCGATATGTTTGTTGTATCGCCAACTATCTGCACAAAATAAAACTCGCCTATATGGGGAAGTGTTTCAATTGTGTTGATTTCGAACGGAGCATAATTGGTTTCATCATTTGGCGAAAAGAGGATAAATTCTTTTTCGGGCATAAAAACCGAAAGTTCTGCCAATGTTGGATATGCTTCTAAAGGTGCTATTATTTTCAGTGGTACATCTTGCGATTTTATGTATGTTTTTATACTTGCAATTTTTTTATTTTGTGTGATGTAATATTCTCTTTCTGCAAAAAAACGGGCTATACCCAAAACGGCAAGCATTATTATACTTATTATTAGAATTGCTTTTACTTTCGCTTTATACAATTCTACACCGTAAATTGATATTCCCAAGACCAAGGCTCCCAGCATACAACTTGCGTATCGGGGAACGCTTATTGGTTTTATTAGAAAAGTGATTGTGAAGGTAATCAATATTGTTGATGCAAAAATCGAAACAAAATATCCTGCTGCTTTGAGCCTTTTGCTCGATTTGTTTTTGAGATGCAGGCGTATGAAGAGAATGGTTAGGGCAAATACTAGTGCTAACATGACTAGTAATCCGACTGACATTGTCCAAATGGAAAATATGGTGTAAGGATGAGATGGTTCTTTCGGCGAAAAAAAGTAGTAATTGAACAGCAGCATATCTTTTGGTGTAGGTACTTCGACCCAAAAATTTTGATGCACACTGTAGAGTTGCGAAGTAAGTATGGGTATCCACGGACTATAAGCCAAGAGAAACACGATACTGAAAAGGATAGGGCGGACGAGATTTTTTCTTTTTGTGAATAAATAAATAGCCAGCATTAGGAATATGGAGAAAACGGCTATTAAGGCATAGTAATGCGTATAAGCTGCACAGATGCCAAAGAGAGTCATCTTCGGATAGCAAAATAGATTTTCTTTTTGAAATACTTCGTAAGCATATATGGAGCATGCCAGTACGAAAAACATAGCCCACGAATACATTCTTATTTCTACCCCCAAATACTGATTGATGGGGATTAGTACCATCAACAATACAAAAATAAATGATACCTTTTCGCCAAATAATCTCCTGATAGGGAATAGCCCCAACAGACAACAAGCCATCACTCCGAGATTAGAGAACACACGCATCACAAATAAAGAATCGCCGAATATGGTTATGAATATCTTTAGCATGAAATAATAGAGTGGGGGATGCACATCTCCGGCTGTTATTTTCCATATTTCGGTAAATGAATACTTCATTATGGATATGGTATAGGCTTCGTCATACCAAAATGTTTGGTTGATGTAGTTATTGTACAAGAGGCAACAAAAACCAATGGCAATGAGTACTATGGTTGCCAGCCTATCTGTTTCTTTTATAAGTTTCATAACGGGGTTTATTTTTTCATGTAATATGCCTTTTCTTCGGGTGCCAATTTTTCCAAAGAATACCTCAACATGGTACGGGGCATATTTTTGTAATGTTTATCTAGAAATCCGATCAGTGTATTCTTATCTCTTTTGCCGGCTTCACGCAGCATCCAGCCCACAGCTTTGTGCATAAGGTCGTGTTTATGGGATAAGAGTTGTTCCGATAGTTTGATTATATCACTAAAATCGTTTTTCCTGATAAAGGCAAAAGTGGCTATTACGGCTATACGTTGATCCCACAGTAGTTCGCTTTGTGCCAATTTATAAAGGATTTTACGATCTTCTTTGTCTATTAAATATTCGCCTACTATATCTCTTGCACTTAAGTCGACCAGATCCCAATTATTGATTCGGTGTGAGTGGGCAAGGTAAAAATCGACCATTTGTTTCTTTTCTTCTTGGTTGGCTTTTTTATACTTTTCAATTAATATAAATAGGGCGCACATCCTGCATTCGTGATATTCGTTATTCAACAGCAAAGTCAATTCGTCTGACGAAAGCGTTTTGTTTGCTTTGGCTATTTTTCGGATATCGGGTACAACTACTCCTATAAATTTGTCGCCTTCTCCGTATCCTCCTTTTCCGGTTTTGAAAAAGTGAGGTAGAAAATCTCTTTTCTCGGGTGTCGATGCTTTTTCGAGTGCTGTTTGGATGTCTTTTGCTGTCATGGGTATACTTTTGATAAGTAAAGTTAACTATATTTTGATTGTATTATATAAATATAACAATTTCCGGTTATTATAGTTGAACCGGAAATACTAAAAAGGTATACAAATATACAGATTGGTAAATTGTTTGTGGCGAAAGGATAAATAAAAATGCCCTTAGTCAAACTAAAGGCATTTTTTTGAAATTGTATTCTCTTTTACGATCTCAATTTCCATTCGGCACCATCTTTGCCATCTTTAATGTCAAAGCCGATTTTATTTAATTCATCTCTGATTTTGTCAGAAGTTGCCCAGTCTTTATTAGCCTTGGCTTCTGCCCGTATTTGCAGAAGGAGGTCAATGGCTTTAGAAAAAGCTTCCTGTCCGTTTTCGTTTGAGTTGGTCTCATTTTTAATACCAAGTATCTCGAATAAAAAAATGTCAAACAAGGCTTTTACTTCTTCAATATCACTTTGAATTAAGCTGACAGTTCCACCAATAGCCGAATTAATTGTGGTAGTCACGTCAAACAGATATGAAATAGTTATGGCAGAATTCAAATCATCATTCAGAGCATCGTAACACTTTTGTCGTATTGCTGTTATATCTACCGATGATGTTTCTGATACCGGAATTTTATCAATGCGTGCATAGGCATCCAGTAATCTATTCAATCCCTTTTCGGAAGCCATTAGAGCCTCGTTACTGAAATCAAGAGTGCTACGATAATGTGCCTGTAAACTAAAAAAGCGGATTGTCATCGGAGAATAGGCTTGCGAAAGCAATTTGTGCGAACCCGTGAAAAGCTCATCCAATGTGATGAAATTTCCGAGCGATTTACCCATTTTCTGACCACCTATGGTAATCATATTGTTGTGCATCCAGTATTTTACTACCTGCTTATTTTCGGCTGCTGTATTTTGTGCAATCTCGCATTCGTGATGAGGAAACATAAGATCAAGTCCACCTCCGTGAATGTCAAACTCTGTTCCCAGATATTTCATACTCATTGATGAACATTCGATATGCCATCCGGGAAACCCCTCGCTCCAAGGAGAAGTCCATCGCATAATATGTTCGGGAGAAGCTTTTTTCCACAAGGCAAAGTCTACCTTACTGCGTTTTTCGTCCTGCCCGTCGAGATCACGTGTTGTATTGAGCATCTCTTCGATATTGCGGTGCGAGAGTATGCCGTAATTGTGTTCTTTGTTATACTTTACAACATCGAAGTATACCGAACCGTTGCTTTCGTAAGCATATCCGTTTTTGAGTATTTCTTGAATAGTTGCTATTTGTTCGATTATGTGACCCGAAGCATGAGGTTCTATCGATGGTGGCAATACATTCAATGCATCCATAACCTTATGATACCTGTTAGTGTAATATTGCACTACTTCCATTGGTTCCAATTGCTCCAATCGTGCCTTTTTAGCTATTTTGTCTTCGCCTTCGTCTGCATCATTTTCGAGATGACCTACATCGGTAATATTGCGTACATATCGTACTTTATAGCCTATATGAGTAAGATAGCGGAACAATAAGTCGAAAGTGATTGCAGGGCGGGTATGCCCCAAGTGACCATCGCCATATACTGTAGGTCCACAAACATACATCCCTATATGGGGTGAATGAAGTGGTTCAAAAACTTCTTTTTCGCGTTTAAGTGTGTTATAAATCACTAACTTTTGTTCCATATATAGGCTATTAATAAGTTGACCAGTCTATAGTAAACAAGCTGACAAGTCCTGCAAACTTGTTTACTTGTACATTTGTTAAACTTTTTCAGTGCAAAAATACAAATAAATTCGCATACTTCGCATTTTGCTAATGTGTTGACTAGAGCAAAAAACGGATCCAATTTTAGATTGAACCCGTTTTTCGTATCATTATGCTATATTTGTTTATTCGCCTCTACTGTAGTTAGGTGCTTCGCTGGTGATGGCTACATCATGCGGATGGCTTTCGGCAATACCTGCATTTGTAATGCGGGTAAATTTGGCTTTATGAAGTGTTTCTATGTCTTTAGCTCCGCAATAACCCATACCTGCACGCAGTCCGCCCAACATTTGATAAACCACTTCAAATAAAGTGCCTTTGAAGGGTACACGTGCTGCAATGCCTTCGGGAACAAGTTTTTTTATGTCGGCTTCCATATCTTGGAAGTAGCGGTCTTTTGATCCTTTTTCCATCGCTTCGAGCGATCCCATACCTCGGTACGATTTGAATTTTCGTCCGTTGAAAATAATCGTTTCTCCGGGAGATTCTTCAACCCCAGCCAGTAGAGATCCCATCATTACCGAATATCCTCCGGCTGCAAGAGCTTTTACGATATCGCCCGAATAACGCAGTCCGCCATCAGCAATCAGTGGAACACCTGTTCCTTCAAGGGCTTTGGCTACATCGTATATGGCTGACAGTTGAGGTACGCCTACACCGGCTACTACACGGGTGGTACAGATAGACCCGGGACCGATTCCTACTTTTACGCCATCGGCTCCTGCTTCTACCAAGTATTTAGCAGCTTCGCCTGTGGCAATATTTCCCACTATTACGTCTACATTAGGGAATGTCTTTTTTACAAGTCTCAATACTTCGGTTACACCTTTTGAGTGTCCGTGTGCGGTATCAATAACTATGGCATCAACTCCTGCTTCTACCAGTGCGGTTGCACGGTCGAGCGTGTCGTGGGTAACGCCTACTCCGGCAGCTACTCTAAGACGACCAAATTCGTCTTTGCAAGCAAAGGGCTTGTCTTTGGCTTTGGTGATATCTTTGTATGTAATAAGCCCTATGAGGGTATTATTGGCATCCACTACAGGCAGTTTTTCGATTTTGTGGTGCTGCAAGATATCTGCAGCAGCTTCAAGATCGGTCGATTGTTTTGTGGTAATCAGATTTTCGCTAGTCATTACATCTGCAATAAGTTTGCTCATGTCTCTTTGAAAGCGTAGATCGCGATTAGTTACTATACCGACCAGTTTGTTTGCTGTGTCAACAACCGGAATGCCACCGATTTTGTACTCTGCCATCAAAGCTAGGGCAGCTCCTACGGTTTTGTCTTTTTCGATACTTACGGGATTGGAGATCATTCCGTTTTCGGCTCTTTTTACGTATTTTACTTGTTGAGCCTGTTCCTTGATGGTCATGTTTTTGTGAATAACACCTATACCTCCTTCACGGGCAATAGCAATTGCCAGCTTGGCTTCGGTAACTGTATCCATTGCCGCTGAGACAAAAGGGATATTCAATGTTATATTTTTTGAAAACTTGGTCGAGAGATCGACATTTCGGGGAAGAACATCGGAATAGGCGGGTATCAACAGCACATCGTCGAAAGTGAGCCCATCCATAACTATTTTATCTGCAATAAATGACATAAGCGTAGACCTTAAATTTTTATTGCATGCAAATGTACTTATTATTTACAAATAAAAGACGTAGAATTTGTTTAAATTTCGCTGACAAAAAATAATAGTGTCTTATGTTTCAAAAATACGGCTTAAGCCTGTAATTGAAAGATTAAACAAAATATGAATCATTATGGTAATGATCATTCCATTTTGATACCGAACTCTAATATAGCTCAATATGACACCGGAACTTATTTGGGGTAACACCAATAGTGGTAGTAACAAATATTGTACAGGGGCTATTATTCTATAACTATTGATATGCAATAACCCGAAAGAAACAGCCAAAAAATAAAATACTATAATGAAATGATTTTCCCAAAAATATTCTAGGTGTGATCTGATATTTAGAATATTAGTGTATAATAAATACCATAAAAAACTAGATATAAATGGCAAAGCTACTAGGAGATAAATATTGTGACGAAATAAGTATAGCAATAATAATGAGATGCTTATTAAAATATTATATCGTGTGAATAGGAGAGGTAAACGAGATATAAATTCTTCGGCAATAGGAGCAGCTAAAACAATATAGACTATGGGGAGTAACTTCCTATAACTTAAACTTAATCTAGGACAAATATCTAATTGTTTTATCGGATAAAGGAGAACATTCATAAAAAATGAACAGATAAGAATGATAATGAAATATTGCACTATGATTTTGAATATCTTAAATCCTTTTGTATCAATTTCTTGTTCCTCTAAATGAGGTGATTTTAAAAAGATAAAGAAATCTCTAATCCTATTTACAATCTTATATCTAAAACACATATTTTTCTTTGCGTTATAGGGTTCTCCAATATCCGAACAATCCCATTTTTATGCTTTTTATTGGGATTGTTTCCAATGATTTTATTTTAAATCAATTAGTTGCAAGCCATATTAATTCAAGAAACATGTCCGCTAAACCGCTACTGTTACTTCCATTTTTACTTCTTCCTGGAGTTATATGATGAATATCTCCACCCTTAATTTTGTTCATTTCTTTTTCATTTAGCTCCTTTAATCCCAATTTTTGTAAATTCATCGTGTTCATAATAATTAAAATTTAAATTAAATAATATTGTTAACTAACTCTGTTCTCAAATATATATTTTTTTTATTTTTGGAATATAATTTTTTTCACCTTTTTTTCTAATAAAAAGACTTCATAGCAATGAAATTTTAACAATAGGATGTTTTTTTCCTTTCTCAACTTTCTCTTAGAATGGATACCCTATTGCAAAGTGCCAAGCCATACGATTGAGTGCCGGTCTGAAAATAACCCATCGGTCGTTCTCTTCACGTGCTGGATCATAAGCCCTTATACCCGTATCGAGCCGCAGAAGGAGGAATCCTAAGTCGAAACGTATACCTGCACCATAAGATAGGGCAATCTGTTTATAGAAAGTGTCGAGTTTAAATTGCCCGTCGGGTTGAGACTCTTCGTAGTTTTTTATCGTCCAAATATTACCGGCATCCACAAAACTGGCAAGTTCGAGGTATTTAGATACTTTGTTTCGGTATTCGAAGTTCAGATCTAGTTTTATATCACCTACCTGATTCACAAAATCATTAACCCCTGTTGTCTTTGCGACGTACGATCCGGGTCCCAATCCTCGGGTATTCCATCCTCTTACACTATTTGCTCCTCCCGAAAAATAGCGGGTTTCGAATGGTAAGACAAAGGAGTTTCCGTATGGGTTGGCTACCCCCAGCCCAATGTGGTAAGCCAATTTGTTTTTGGTGTTTAGAGTATGTGTTTGTGCGAAACTCAAATCGACCTTTACATATTCGGCATAACTGATGCCCATTATCTGCTTAGCACCCAAGCTGTCTCGTGGTGCATTGTAAAAAGAAGTAACCAAACGTGGAAAAAGACCGCTCACCTCCACTCCGGCTCGTACGGTATAAATATTACGGGGAAGGCGTCGACCCGTTTGACCATTTGCATTGGTATAGGTAATGTTATACGACAATCGGGCAATCAACTGGTTTTTGTAACTTTCTTTCAGTATCGGATTATTCGCATTATTTATTTGGTTTATAAAATCGTCGGAAGTCCAAGGCATGCGCACATAGTTTATATCCAATAGATTGATGGCATGCGAAAATCTGTTCTGCATAGATGTCCATCTATAAGTTAGAGTGGCGTTAAAGAATTGCCTTGTGTATTCTTCCCTATGCTGGTTGTTTATACCTGCGGATATTTGGGTACTGGCTGATGGCAGTTCTCTCCATTTGGGTTTTAACCAAGGAAACAAAAATTGGGGAAAGGATAGCGATGCGTCAAAACCATATTCGTAGTAGTTTTGATTGGTTGAATCGGCACTCGTAATAAATTCGTAAGCTCCTCGTAGCTTCAATTTCAATATCTCTGCTCCATTAAACAGATTTTGATGCTGATAAGTTATACTGGGGGCAACCCCTAAATCTCCGGCTGAATTTGTTCCCTGCAATTCTGTCTGAAAAAAGTGTGTATTGCCGGGAGCAATGCTCACCAAAGCATCCATGTATTGTATGCTGTCGGCAGTATTACCCACTTCGGTAAATTGAATATTGGTTTGTTTAACAACGCCTATACTGTTAAAGGCTCCTGTGGTGCGAGTAAAATCTCTGTCGGAATACATGGCTCCCGGGCGTATGTAGTTGTTTCTGTAGAGAGTAGAATTTCTCAAAAAATTATTCTTACCATGTATTATTTTTATTCCTTTATAGTTGGTGGTATCTACTTTCGAAAATAATTTTTCGTTGTCTCTAACTAAGGGGTCAAATCCGCTTAAAATGTTTACATTACGTATTTTATATTTCTTGAAAGTGGTACTGTCTTTGGGTGGATAAAGAGACAGAAATAAGTCTACCTTATGCTGATTGAGCGTTGTATCGGCTTTGTAGTACAAGAGTTCTTTCGAAAATTTGTAATATCCGGTATTTCTCAAATAGGTGGTAATACTGGCTCTCGATCCGTCTAAGTCTATTTGGCTAAATGTTACTCCCGGCTTTATACGAGCATATTTTTTTGCAGGAGCAAGGCTTTGTTCGATATTTTTGTTTCCGATCGCATAATTCAAATTACGAATAGTATATAGTCCATTGTTATGTATATCGTAAGTGACAGCCATCTTTTTATCGCCCTCTTTGAGAAGTGTATCTACTTTTGCCCTCAAATAGCCCATATTATTAAGCTCCCTCTCTACTTGTATTGCCGAATTTTTGGTTTGCAGAGGGTTATATATTACCGGAGGTTGCCCCAAATGCTGAACAGTTCGGTTGAGCCATTTACTGGTATCTTGTCCGGCTGCATTGTAGACTATCAGCCTTATTTTGTTATTGGGTTGCTGGCGGATAAAACTTTCGAAATAGCTTGCATCAATATCTTTTGTATCTGCTTTTATTTTGTATCCGGTCAGCAGATAATTCGCATCGGGTATGTGTTTTGTGGAATTGCAAGACCACAAACAGGTAATGATTGAAATAAAATAAATTATTTTTTTCATTCGGTTTCTATCTTTTCATTCATAAAACACGGCAATAAAATGGTTTTTATAAACTTATTTCTCTATAACAGATAAAAGATCTTCTATGTTTTATAAAATGAATTTTTGTTCATTTTCAGGCAAATGTAATTTGCCCCTACATCAGACTAACCCGCTCTCAACTGTCAACTACCTAGTTTACTATCATTATTTTAGTTACTACACCTTCTGATCCATCTTCCGAAGATCCGAATACTAGATAAATTCCACTGTCGACCCGCTGACCTTTTGCATTCCGCATATTCCACGAATATTGTCCTCCTAAAGATTTACCCTCATTTATGAGGTTGCCTTTTATGTCGGTTATCTTTACTCTCGAATTGGTTTGTAAACCGGTAATATTTACCGATCCTTCGTAACCGGGACGTACCGGATTGGGGTAGGCGTATACATTCGAGAAATCTTGAGAACCTTGCGTAGCCACACCCCCATAAGACATTAGCCCTCTGTCGGTACCTATATATACAAGTCCGTTAGAAGAATCTATAGCTAAAGATATCACATTGTTGGAGGGTAACGGACTGTTATCTAGCGTGAAGTGTTGAAGCGTTTCTTGATTATCGGCACTTATCAGGTATACTCCCGATGTTTGTGTGGCAATCCATTTACGATTAGCTCCATCTATTGCAATGGCGTTTATAGCTGCGCCTTCGAGTAAACCTGTTACCGAACTCGATCCGGATTCTCTTTCTATTTTTATTTTGTTGAAAACTAAATTTTTAGAGAATATATTACTCGAAGTATATACTACAAATGGACCGATGTTTGTACCTAACCAAAAATTACCATTGGTATCTTCTGTTATCGAATTTATTTCTGAAATATTAAGTTTTTTGCCGTCTTGGTCAACAAAATAGTTTTTATCATTATCTCTGCTCATATATAGACTTTTGTCATCCGATGCGTTATTGATGGTTCCATTGTCGTTGAAGATGAAGAGATAAGGATTTCCTCCCAGCGTAGTAACCCATTTGTTGGAGTATCTGTCTATTATGATATTCTTTGGATTGGTGGATAAACTTGCGATATCCGAAAAATAAAGTTGAGCCCATTCTCCATTTTTGAGACGTACTTTTATGATATTATTTACCATAGAGTTTACCATCCATAAATTGCTGTTTTTGTCAAAAACCATTCCGCTCACACGTGTTGTTGTAAACGCATCTATCACAATGGGTTCAATCGTACTGTTCGATTTATCATATCTGTTTTGGAATTTGTTTCCATCAAATTCATACAATCCCTCGCCCCAACTGCTTGCAAAGATATGATTTGGGTTGGTGGGTTCACTTATTGCATATACGAGGTCTTTGGCTATCAGACCACTGGGAGTACTTATATCGCCCGGATAGATATTTGTCCATCTTGAATTTTTGTAAATTGATAGGCTTGCCGGATTACCAAAACGGTCTAAGTAAAATCCTCCACCTGTGACAATTAACTGTCCGTTTTGCCAGGTTAACGAAAAAGGATAATTAGAAACCGGTCCTCCCGGAACTATCCACCTTTTTACATATTCGTAGCTATTGCCATTGGTTTTAATTAACGAGAGGTTATTTCCTGAAGAAGATGCCCAATATTCGGCAGCTTTGTTTCCATTGGGAACTACACTTGTTAGTGCATCTATATTGATCTTGGTGTTCTTATCGATGTCGTCGAAATCCCAAAATTCGTTATTTGATAATACCATCAAATGGTCGTTTTTGGTATATTTCATCGAATTTATACCATCACCGTTTAGTACACTTTTTACGGATGTCGGACTTTCCATCCTAAAAATACCTTTGTGTGGAACAAAAAAATGGAGTTGGTTTTTGAAGCTTATAACTTCTCGAATTTCGTTATCAGTAAAAGTACTGTCATTTGGCGTATGATCGGTATAGTACATACTTACTTGTTGAGTTTTCCACGAGTTAAAGTCTTTAATATTATCCACCTTGTCGATATACAAAAATCCATTTTTGGTAGTTGCATATAGCTTATTTTCACTGGCTAATATAGAGTAAAAAGGGATATTGAACATTCCCGATTCTTTTACCTCTCTATTTGCCAAGTCGAAAATTATAAAACCAAAATTGGTGGCTATATACGCAAAATCGCCATCGAGAGATATTCCATTTATTGTTTTATCGATATTTTGTGTTGTGTTTTTTAGGTCGGGAATATTTACATACGATTTGTCATCATACAGCAATTCGATGTTGGCATCCGCACGGGTTATTACCAAGCATTTATTCTTTGTGTTGTACACAATGTTTTTTATGTCGGCATTTCCTCCTTTGTTTTTTATATACAGTTCTATACTTTCGTCAAGATTATTATAGCTAAAGAGCTTGCCGTCTGTAAGCGCATATATTAAATTTTCGTTTTGTTCAATACTTTGTATATCATTTAGGTACGATATTTGAGATGTCCATTTATTTGCTTCTTGTGCTGTAATAGGAATAAAAAGCAGACAGTAGATAATAAAAAGAGAGTAAATTCGTTTATTAACCATAACCTTGTATATTGTTAAAGGTGATCGATTTTAAAATATAAATAATAGACAAAGATAAAATAATACTTTAGTAGTAGTAGAAGTACAAGTTTTTATATTCGTTCAAATATAAACTTTGATATCTGCATATTAAACTTTGTTTTCTATTTATTATATTATACTTTTGTTTGCCTCTAATTGAAAGAGGCTTTAGTGATTTATGAAAATAGCAATTGTTGGAACCGGATATGTCGGACTTGTAACAGGTACTTGTTTCTCCGAAATGGGTATGAATGTGCATTGTGTTGATATTGATTCTGCCAAAATCGAAAACTTGAAGAAAGGGATTATTCCTATCTATGAGCCCGGTTTGGACGATATGGTTATCAGAAATTATCAAGCAGGGCGTTTGCAATTTTCGACCAAATTAAGCGATATTCTTAATGAGGTGGATATTGTTTTTTGTGCAGTGGGTACACCATCCGATCAAGATGGCGGTGCCGATTTGAAGTGCGTTATTGAGGTGGCAAAAACTATTGGTCAGTATTTAAATAAATATATACTTGTTGTAACCAAGAGTACTGTTCCGGTGGGAACTGCAAATTTGGTGAAAAAAACAATTCAGGAGGAATTAGATAAAAGAGGTCTTTCAGATCTAGTATTTGATGTAGCCTCCAATCCAGAATTTCTGAAAGAAGGAACTGCTATAAACGATTTTATGCACCCCGACAGAGTGGTTGTGGGAGTAGAATCCGATAGGGCAAAAGAGGTGATGGATCGGTTGTATAAGCCATTTACTATAAATAATTATAGGATGATTTATACTGATATTCCATCTGCCGAAATGATTAAGTACGCTGCAAATGCTATGTTGGCAACACGTATCAGTTTTATGAATGATATTGCCAATTTATGCGAAATGGTGGGTGCCGATGTCAATATGGTTAGAGCCGGTATTGGCTCTGATAACCGGATTGGTAAAAAATTCCTGTATTCGGGCTGTGGTTATGGCGGAAGCTGCTTTCCTAAAGATGTAAAAGCGTTGATAAAAACGGCGGAGGACAAAGGCTACACTATGCAGGTATTGAAAGCTGTAGATGCTGTAAATGAACATCAGAAAACAATTTTATTCAAAAAGTTGAATAATTATTATAAAGGTGATTTAAAAGGTAAGACCGTTGCTCTTTGGGGACTTTCATTTAAACCTAAAACTGACGATTTGCGCGAAGCTCCATCGTTAGTCTTGATAAATAAACTATTAGAGGCAGGAGTAACCATCAAGGCATACGATCCAATAGCTATAGATGAGGCTAAAAAATATATTGGAAACAAAATAGAGTATGTCAAGGATATATACGATGCAACTTTAGACGCCGATGCTATTCTTTTAGTTACCGAATGGAATGAGTTTAGATTACCCTCATGGTCGGTTATAAAAAAATTGGTAAAGAATGCTTTAGTTATAGATGGACGAAATATTTATAACGGACAAGAACTAAGGGATATAGGATTTGAATATATCAGTATTGGATCAAAATAAAAATTAATATAATCATAAGCTATTAATAGTGTATATAAACCATATGAAGAAGATTATCTTTTGTTTGTTTCTATTTTTACTTTCTAGCAATATTATGTTTGCTCAAATGTCAGATGAGCAAATTGTTAATTATGTGAAGCAGGAAGTAGATAAAGGAACATCGCAGCAGGTTATAGCAACAAACTTGATGAAACAAGGTGTTACCAAAGCTCAACTTGAAAGGATAAAACAACAACAAGAACAAAAGCAAACAGCGGGAGTTAGTAGCACAAAGAGTAGTACAGAATTAAGTCGGGAAAGACGAGCTAATGTCGGCGACGAACTTAATGCAGGAGATATGGATCAGGTTAGTAATAACTTAAGTCCGGTTGCAATGGATCCCTCTGATACTATTGTTATTTTTGGGCGCAATATTTTTAATGCGAAAAACTTGACATTTAGTCCTAATATAAATATACCGACGCCTATTGATTATCGACTAGGTCCCGGTGATGAGGTTGTTATTGATATTTGGGGAGTTTCACAAACTGCAGTCCGACAAGTGATTTCCGCTGAAGGAAGTATTACGGTTGATCGTTTGGGTCCCATCTTTTTAAATGGAATGAGTGTTAAAGAAGCAAATGAATATATTAAGAAAAAATTTGGAGATATTTATTCGGGACTGGACAGTGGAGGTGCTACCCAAATAAATCTAACGCTTGGGCAAATTAGAACCATTCAAATCAATGTAATGGGAGAGGTTGTTACCCCGGGTACTTATTCATTGTCTTCATTGTCTTCAGTTTTTCATGCTTTATATAGAGCTGGTGGAGTAAATAAGATAGGATCTTTACGTTCTATCAAACTTTATCGAAACGGTAAACTTTTAAGAACTTTAGATATATATAAATATATATTGGAGGGTAAAATGAATGATGACATCCGAATGACAGATGGTGATGTGATTATTGTTCCTCCTTATATTTCTCTCGTTAATATTTCGGGAAAAGTAAAACGCCCGATGTTCTATGAAATGACTTCTAAAGAATCTCTTAAAGATCTCTTGTCTTATGCGGGCGGATTTACTGGAGATGCTTATACAAAGAGCATTCGAGTTGTAAGAGAAACAGGAGGGGAAAGTAAAATATTTACTTTAGGTGATGAAGAATTTCAAAATTTTATTTTAGGAGACAAGGACGCTGTGACTGTTGAAGCAGGTCTTGGACTTTACGATAATAGAGTTGAAATTAAAGGTGCAGTTTACAGAAGTGGGTATTACGAAATAGGAAAAGGGGTAACTACCGTTAAACAGTTAATATTGGCTGCAGATGGTATACGTGGAGATGCCTTTTTGAACAGGGCAATTTTAACAAGAGAAAAAGACGATTATACTTTAGAAACCTTACCTATTGATATTCGAGAATTATTATATGAAAATGGTAATGATATCGTATTAAGAAAGAATGATATTTTATATATACCCTCCATTAATGACCTAAAAGAATTTGGAGACTTTGTAGTGCATGGAGAAGTTGCACGTCCGGGTACTTATAAATATTCTAATAATACCACTTTGGAGGATTTAATTATACAAGCAGGAGGTTTACTTGAGTCTGCTTCGGTTGTTCGTGTTGATATTGCTCGTCGAATTATTGATCCACAGAGTCAAACGGTGAATAGAACATTAGCTGAAAATTATAGTTTTAGTTTAAAAGACGGGTTTGTGGTAGCGGGTGATGCCGGATTTGTATTAAAACCATACGATGAGATATATGTAAGACGTAGTCCGGGATATCATGTGCAGCAAAATGTTCGAGTAGATGGCGAATTGTTATTTCCGGGAACATATGCTTTGAATAAAAAAACAGAAAGAATCTCTGACATAGTTAAAAGGGCAGGGAACTTGACTACTGATGCGTATGCTAAAGGCGCAAAACTTATAAGAATGCGTTCTGATGAAGAACGATTTAGATCTCAAGCAGCATTAAAAATTGCAAGCCAAAGCGGTAAAGACTCTATTTCTCTAAAGACACTTGATTTAGCTGATGCTTATAGTGTGGGGATAGAATTGGATAAAGCATTATTAAACCCCGGATCTGATTATGACCTGGTTTTAAGAACCGGCGACCGTCTCATCATCCCAGAATATGAAAATACAGTAAAAATAAATGGTGCGGTAATGTATCCTAATACTGTTGTTTATAAACAAAATGAAAAACTAGAGTATTATGTAAATCAAGCAGGAGGATATTCAGATAATGCTAAGAAAGACAAGTCATTTGTAATTTATATGAATGGAACTGTAAGTAAAGTGAAAGGGAAGGATAAGACTGCAATTCAACCTGGAAGTGAAATAATAATTCCGAGTAAAGAACAAGCTAAGAAATTGTCTCTTCCGGAAATACTAAGTTTAAGTACAAGTGTTGTTTCTATGGCAAGTTTAGTGGGAGTATTGATTAATACAATGAAATAGGCATGGAAAAGACTATTCTAGAAAACAAAATAAGTTCGGAAAAAGAAATAGATCTGATTGATTTAGGAAAAAAGCTTTGGGTAAAACGTAAGTTTATATTAAAAGTAGCCCTTGTTAGTCTGGTTGTTGGTATTATAGTTGCATTTAGTATTCCAAAAGAGTACACAACTACTGTAATTCTTTCACCGGAAGCGGGTTCTACAGGAACTGCGGGAAGTGTAGGAGCCTTGGCTGCTATGGCAGGATTTAATTTAGGCGGAGCAGCTGCTAGTGATGGACAAATGTCGCCGGATTTATATCCCAATATAGCAGAGTCGACACCATTTATCCTTGGTCTTTTTAATGTGGAAGTTAAAGATGCTCACAGTGAGATAGATACAACATTATATTTTTATATTAAAGATGAATTAAAATCTCCTTGGTGGTATAAAATAATGGGATTACCTGGTAGTGTGATAGGATTATTTTCGAGTCACTCTGTAAGTACATCGTCGAATGTAATTAACCCTTATGCTTTGACACCCGAACAAACTAGTATTTTCGGTGCATTGAAAAGTCGAATTAATATTACTGTTGATAAGAAGACTGGAGTAATTTCCTTAGTTTCTACGATGCAAAGTCCTGAAATATCAGCTGGTATAGCAGATACATTAACGTCTTATTTGCAGTCTTATATAATAAATTATAGGACTCAGAAAGCAAGAAAAGACCTCTCATTTACAGAAAAACTTTATACGGAAGCAAAGAAAGATTATTTGGAAGCTCAGCAAAAATATGCAAGATATTTGGATGAAAACCAAAATGTAATTTTAGCTAGCTACAGAGTAAATCAAGAGAAATTGCAAAACGAAGTTGCGTTAACTTATAGTGTGTATAATCAGATGGCTCAACAATTGCAGTTAGCTAAAGTGAAAGTACAGGATACAACACCTGTGTATACTATTATTCAGCCGGCGGTTGTTCCTCTGATTCCTGCAAAACCAAATAAAAAATTAATTGTAATTGGTTTTGTGTTTTTAGCGATTATGGGGTCTTGCGGTTGGATTATTGGCAAAGAGTTTTTCAAAAATTTGCAGACTTAAATTCTTTTTTGGATGTCGCAGTTTGATAGGTAAAATAGCGAAAGAAAGTTGTGATTTGAGAGAGGATCATTAAAAAATTACTATTATATAGCATTAATATCCGGAATGTTTTAGGCAACTCATTCAAAAAAAAATAACGAGTGAAAAAATGTAAAGCTAGACTGGCTATAATTTATAAAAAATCAATAATATGTTAAACGGAAAATCAGTATTAATAACAGGAGGAACAGGATCCTTAGGTAAAGCTCTTACAAAGCATATATTTGCAAAATATCCAAATGTAAAAAGGCTTGTGATATTTTCTCGAGATGAACAAAAACAATTTCAAATGGCTCAAGAATACCCGCAAGATAAATATCCGCAAATCCGATTTTTTATTGGAGATGTTAGAGACAAAGAACGCTTGTTGAGAGCTTTTAATGGAATTGATTATGTAATACATGCCGCAGCAATGAAGCATGTGCCTATTGCAGAATATAATCCGGATGAATGTATTAAGACAAATATAAATGGAGCCCAAAATGTTGTAGATGCCTGTTTGGAAACAAAAGTAGACAGAGTTGTTGCTCTCTCTACAGATAAAGCTTGTGCGCCAATCAATTTATATGGGGCAACTAAACTTACTTCTGATAAACTTTTTGTTGCTGCGAATAATATACGAGGAGATAAACCGATTCGTTTTTCGGTAGTTCGCTATGGAAATGTTATGGGATCAAATGGTTCTGTTATCCCATTCTTCTTGAAGAAGAAAAAGGACGGAATTATCCCTATTACAGACTCTAATATGACTCGATTTAATATCTCTTTGCAAGGAGGTGTCGACATGGTAATGCACGCTTTGGAGCATGCTTTGGGAGGAGAAATTTTTATACCTAAGATACCTTCTTATCGTATTACTGATGTAGCCATGGCTATTGCTCCCGGTTGCGAACAAAAAATTGTGGGAATACGTCCAGGTGAGAAAGTTCACGAAGAAATGATTACCCCTTCAGATTCTTTTTATACTTACGATTTAGGCAAATATTATACGATAATTCCTTCCGTTCCCAAATGGAAAATAAGTGATTTTATTGCACAATTTAATGCTAAACTCGTAAAGGAGGGATTTTCTTATAACTCCGGTAATAATACAGAATGGGAAACTGTTGATAGCTTGAGAAAATTAATTGTTGAGCATGTTGATCCAAATTTTAAAATATAATGGATATGAAAAAAATAATACCTTATGGTCGCCAAAATATTATCCAAGAGGATATTCAGGCTGTAGCAGAAGCATTAACTTCAGATTTTTTGACACAAGGGCCTAAAATAGAGGAATTTGAGAAAAAATTTGCAGATTATATTGGAGTTAAATATGCCGTTGCGGTGTCTAATGGTACAGCGGCTCTTCATCTTTGTACATTGGCTTTAGCTGTAAAAGAAGGCGATAAAGTAATAACTACCCCCATTACATTTGCTGCTTCTGCAAATTGTATTAGATATTGTGGAGGAGATGTTGTTTTTTCTGATATTGATCCGGAGACTTTTTTATTAGATATTAGTGGAGTTGAAAATCTTTTGGCTAGCTCTCCTAAAGGAACTTATAAAGGAATAATTCCTGTTGATTTTGCAGGACGTGCAGTTAACCTAGAAGCTTTTAGAAAATTAGCAGATAAATATGACCTTTGGATAATTGAAGATGCCTGTCATGCTCCGGGAGGATATTTTGAGGATAGTAAGAAAGAGCAACAAAAATGTGGGAATGGTAAATATGCCGATTTAGCTATATTTTCTTTCCATCCGGTAAAGCATATTGCTTGTGGAGAAGGCGGCATGATAACAACAAATGATAGAGTGTTGTATGAGAGGCTTTTGATGCTACGTACTCACGGAATAACTCGAGATAAAAATCTTTTACAAAATTCATTTGAATTTGCCAATGGTACAGATAACGTATCGGACTATCCAGGATGGTATATGGAAATGCAGACCTTAGGCTATAACTATCGGTTAACCGATTTTCAAGCAGCTTTGGGTATCACTCAACTAGCAAGAGCTGATAAGGGATTGGATAGAAGAAAAAAAATTGCTGCAACCTACGACGAAGCATTTAGAAATAAATCATATATTTTAAAACAATCCGGAGTTATTGAGGGACATGCCTATCATCTTTATGTGATTGAAGTAGAAGACAGATTAGGATTGTATAATTATTTGAGAGAAAATTCAATTTATGCTCAAATACATTATATTCCGTGCCATTTAATGCCTTATTATCGTGGACTAGGATGGACTGAAGGAGATATGCCTCATGCTGAGGCATACTACAAACATTGTATTAGCTTGCCGATGTATCCCACATTGATAGATGAAGAACAAAGTTTTGTAATCGAGAAAATCATAGAATTTTTAGGAAAATAATTTAAAATATGGAATTTCTGATATCTGAAAATGAGATTGTAAAATTGTTAATAAAGCAATTAGATAATAATTTTATAATTAATGACACTGAAAAAAAGTTGATAGAAGAACTTTTTCCTAATGTTATAAAACGTTGTGATTATTGTTTCTCATATTCTACCAATAAGTATTATTCTAATAATGGAGTAACATATTTTAATCCATTTCACTCAGGGCAGTATTCTATTTTTCTCTATTATTTTTCGAATGAAGTTTGGAAGTGCAAAAATTCAATTTTGGCAGATAAAATCTATTACTTAAATAAGGTCTTGAATGCCTGTGATTTATCTTATGAAGTTAACTTGCCGAGTATTTTTATGCTAGATCACCCGGTAGGAAGCGTTTTGGGACGAGCAGAATACTCAGACTTTTTTTCTTTTGGACAAAGTTGCACTGTGGGTAATAATAACGGAGTTTACCCTAAAATTGGTAAAAATGTAAGAATGTGTGCCAATTCTATGATTTTAGGTAATAGCATAATTGGAGATAATGTTACTATTGCAGCAAATGCATGCGTTAAAGATGAAAATGTACCGAATAACTCATTAGTTTTCGGTTTGAGTCCTCATTTAATTATTAAGCAAAAGAAATGAAAAATCTTGCAATCATACCGGCTAGGGGAGGAAGTAAACGTATTCCAAGAAAAAATATAAAGCCATTTATGGGAAAACCCATAATTGCTTATTCAATAGAAGCAGCTTTAAATTCAGGATTGTTTGATGAAGTAATGGTCTCTACAGATGATGACGAAATTGCTTCTGTTGCGAAAGAATATGGAGCTAGCGTTCCTTTTCTAAGAGGTTCCGAAACATCTAATGATTATGCTACATTAAGCGATGTTGTTGATGAGGTTTTGAATGTATACATTGCTAATCACATTGAAGTTGAAAACATCTGCTGTATTTTACCTACTGCTCCTCTTATCTCAAATGAAGATATTAAAGCTGCATACAAAAAGATGATTGATTTCAAGTTTACAGCTGTTTATCCTGTAGTACAATTTTCATATCCAATAATGCGGTCGTTGTTTATGAATGAAAATGGATGCTTGGAAATGTGTTGGACTGAATACTTAAATGTTAGAAGTCAAGATATTAGACCAGCTTATCATGATAGCGGAACGTTTTATTGGATAAGGAAAGAGAGCTTCTTACAATATCACAGTATGCTAACGCCTAATTGTTCAGGAATTATTATTGATGAAATTAGAGTTCAAGATATTGATAACGAGTCAGATTGGAAGAATGCTGAGTTAAAGTATAGGCTATTGTATGAAAATATATGAAAGAAAGAAAAATTATATATTTCAGAGCTGATGCCAGTAGTAAGATTGGCTACGGACATTTTATCCGTAGCCTTGCTCTAGCACATATTTTGAAAGATACTTTTTCATGCATATTTGTAACAGTAGATGCTACTGAATACCAAATACTGCAAATGAAAAAACTTGGAACATATATTATACTACCTTCAGAGACGACTCATTTCGAAGATTTTTTGTCTATTTTAACAGGAAGTGAAATTGTTGTTCTCGATAACTATTTTTTTGATGTTGAATACCAAAAAAAAATAAAAAATAAAGGAAATACATTAATCTGTATTGATGATAGAAAAAATATTGAATATTTTTGTGATGTTCTTATAAACCATGTTATAGGAATAAAAAAGGAAGATATTATTACTTTATTATCTGATACATTGTTGTGTCTTGGTATAGATTTTGCTTTGATGCGACCTTGTTTTATTAAATGCATGAAAGAGAAGTATACTCAGTCCAAAAATACTAATAACATTTTAGTTGCTATGGGAGGGACTGATTATTCTAATTATTCTTACATGATAGCAAAGTATTTATTAGAAAATACAGATTGTAAAATACAGATTTTAATTGGAGATGGGTATAAGTATATATCATCATTATGTGAACTAGAAAAAACGACTAGAGTACAAATACATAAAAATTTAGAAGAAGAAAAAATAATAGAACTAATTAAAGATGTATTGTTAGTAGTTTCTCCTCCAAGTACATTTGCATATGAAGTATGTTCTGTAGGACGTCCTCTTATTGTGGGCTCATTTGCTTTGGGACATGCAGATGTTGCTCATTTATTGGAATCTTATAATTTGGCTCTGAATTGTGGGAACTTGGAGACTATGCCTTCTTCTCAATTTATTGAACTTGTGGAAAAAGCTATAAAACAAGGGGATTATTATATTAATAATCAGAAAGATATGTTTAATGGTTCACAGCCACAGAATTTATTGAATATTTTTAAATTTTTCTTATGACAACCTTAGTTAATTTTAATGAAAGCCATTTAGGGAACACATTTCTTTGGATGCAGGATACCTCTTTGAAAGATTCTTTTTTATTAAAAAAAGAAATTACAAAAGAGAGTCATTTATTGTGGTATGAAGATATTCAGAAGGATCAAACCCAAAAAATATTCTCCATAAATTATATGGGCATACATTGTGGTAACTGTGGTCTGAAAAATATTAATTACAACAATAAGAATACTGAATATTGGATGTATTTAGGAGACAAAGAATTGAGGGGAAAAGGTATTGCACAAAATGCAGTAAATTTATTAGTAGAGTATTGTTTCAGAGAATTGTTATTACACAAGGTGTATATACATGTGGGTAGTTTCAATGAAAAAACAATACATCTCCATAAAAAGTGTGGTTTTGAAGTGGAAGGATTTCTTAAAGACGAAATTTTGTATAACAATCAGTATATTTCGTTATATAGAATGGCCATTCTTAATGGTTCAGAAATATAATCTTGAATAGGAATGAAAAAAATTATAGTATTAGGTGCAGGACTAATTCAGGTTCCGGTTATTATTCAAGCAAAAAAGTCAAATATATATATCATTGCCTTAGATTATGATGAGAATGCTCCAGGTATAATTTATGCCGATGAGTTTTATGCAATTAGTACAAATGATTTTGAGAAAGTCCTTTCTCTAGCTAAGGATCATCAGATCGATGGAATTCTTACCACTTCCGATTATCCTGTAAATGTAGTGGCTAAAGTGGCTAAAGAATTAGGTTTAATTGGTATGCCTATTCAGGTTGCGAAGCTGTGTACAGACAAATATTTACAACGACAGTTTTTATTAGACGAGGGTATAAATGTTCCTCGTTTTATGAAAATCAATTCTTTACAAGAATTATCTACTGTCGATTTTTTCCCTTGTGTAATAAAACCTACAGACTCATCAGCAAGCAGAGGTGTTAAGCGAGTGAATAACAAATCTGAGTTGTCAAAACAATATCCGATTTCCTCTAAATTATCAAAATCAGCGTCTGTTGTTGTCGAAGAGTTTATTCCTGGTAGAGAATTCAGTGTAGAGACGCTAACCCAAAAGGGTATTACGCATATCATACAGATTACCGAGAAGTTAGTTTTAGGAGAAAAAAATGGTTACTTTGTGGAAGATACCCATATAGCTCCGGCTCGTATATCATTAGATGAAAAAAGTGCTATTGAAAGTACAGTATTTAATGTTCTTAAGAAAATGTCAATAGATAATTGTCCTACTCATACTGAGCTAAAAATAAATGATAAGGGTGTTTTTATAGTGGAAATAGCTTGTCGATTGGGAGGCGATTTTATAACATCGGATCTAGTTCCCTTATCTACAGGAGTTAATATGCTTCAGAATCTTATTTCTTTATCTTTAGGAGAGGAAATTAATATCGAGAAAAGTGTTAATTCTGTTTCGGCTATTCAATTCTTGAATAATAACAATTATGAAAAATGCGTTGATTTCATAAATAAAGGATATGAATTTATGAAAAAAAGTGAAGTCTTGCCATATAATAGCCAAGAAATTAAAAGTTCTAATGATAGACTTGGATACATCATATTGAATACGCCGGATATGAGTTTGATGGAAAAGCTACTAACTAAACTAAACTAATTATAATGATACCAACTGATCGTACTTTTATAATTGCTGAATTATCAGCAAATCATAATAATGATTTTGATTTGGCGATAAAAACGATTGAATCAATAGCTCAGTCTGGAGCAGATGCTGTTAAAATGCAAACCTATAAGGCTGAATCGTTAACGATTGATGTCAACAATGATTATTTTAAGCCTAACGCAACAGGTACATGGAAAGGGTATACGCCTTGGAGACTGTATAATGAAGCTTCTATGCCTTATGAGTGGCAGCCTAAATTAAAAGAAATAGCGGAAAGTTTAGGTCTTATTTGTTTTTCTTCACCTTTTGATTTTGAAGGTATAGATTTCTTAGAAACGATAGATTGTCCTATATATAAAGTTGCTTCTCCCGAGATTAATGATCTCCTATTGATCAAATATATGGCTGAAAAACAAAAACCGATGATAATATCAACAGGTATGGCGTCTATTTCTGACATTGGAGAAGCTATTGATATTTGTCACTCTGTTGGAAATTATGATATTTCATTATTGAAATGTACGACTGAATATCCTGCTCCATTTGAAAAAGCTAATTTACTAACAATTCCCAATATGAGGGATACGTTTGATGTAAGAGTAGGTCTTTCTGACCATACAATGGGAGGTGTAGTGCCTATAGTTGCTGTAACATTGGGTGCTACTATTATTGAAAAGCATTATATTTTAGACCGGGCTTTAGGAGGTCCAGACTCTGCTTTTTCCATGGAACCTGAAGAATTTAAATCAATGGTTAGGGATATTAGAATTGCAGAAGTTGCTTTAGGCAAAGTTTCATATGAATTACCTCAAAAGGCAAAAGAGTTACGCCGTTTTTTATTCTATACTAATAATATAGAGAAAGGAGGATATATAACGTTTGATAATATCCGTTCAGTAAGGGGGCAGGGTACATTAAAAACATTTTTTTATTCTGATTTAATAGGAAAGAAAGTCAATAAAGACATCAAAAAAGGTACTCCGGTTAGTTGGGAAGATATTGTTGGATAAATATTAGAATGGATAATATATACCATTAATAAAGATGAAGAATGGTTAAGTGTAAAATTATTGTTTTTTGTTTTTTTCTTCCATTTTTTCTTGTCGCCTGCGAAAAAGAGGATGTATCTGGGGGTGTTCCTGACTCTTCTTATTTTGCTTGTATATGGAATAAAGCTCCTTTTTCGGCATTTACAGATCTTGTCGAATATGAGGGGAGAGATTATTGCTGTTTTCGCGAAGCACCAAGTCATGTCCCAAATTCCTCAACAGAATATGGAAAAATAAGAATACTAAGTTCTACTAACGGTGTAGACTGGGTTTCAGTGGCTTGTATAGAGAGTAGTGAATTTGATTTTCGAGATCCTAAACTCATTAAAATGCCAAATAATAAATTGATGCTTTACTCTGGTTGTTCATCTCTTGTTGATGGAAAATATGGGTTTAAAAAAACAATGGTATCTTTTGCTTCTGATTTTATGCCTAATGGCCAATTAATATTTGATAATTCAAATTCAATTTCTATTGAAAAGAATCCATCACTTTCGACCTATTTTTTATGGAAAGTTGTTAAGAAAAAAAATAAGGTCTATGCTATAGCTTATAATGGTGTAGCTAAAGGGGCTCAAATCGCTGTATTAGTAGAATCTGAAGATGGTATCAATTACAGTGTTGTATCTTATCTTAATTTTGCTGCTAACTCCAATGAGGCTGGTATTGAGTTTTTGTCTACCGGAGAAATTGTTGTTGTTATTAGAACAAATGGAGGTAATGGCTACATTGCAACTGCTCCGTATCCTTATAAAGAATGGGATTCTGAAGTTTTAACTCAATGGATTCACTGTCCTAATATCATAAATATAAATGATAATCTGTTTGTTGCAGGTCGTGCTAAAAATGGGACTTCAATATTTCATATAAATGGAAAGACTCTAGAAGAACTTTATACATTTCCAGCAAGTGGCGATTATGGCTATCCTGGATTGTTACATGTGAAAAATGATCTTTGGATTTCTTATTATGCCTCAAACTCTATTTTTTTTGCTAAAATACCCATGTTTGATGTATTAAAAAAAGCGGGAATAAATAAATGAGCAATTTAGTTAAAAATACAAGTATATATGCTTTTGGTGATATATTGCCAAGGTTATTAGGTTTTATATCCTTACCCATATTAACAAATTATTTGTCTACATCAGATTATGGTATTGTAAATTATATCAATACAGTTAATATGTTTTTAATGGCACTTAGTTTTATGTGCCTTAATACGTATTATCTTGTTTTTTATTTTAGAGTCGGAGATATTGTTGAGCAGAAGAAATTATTGGGAAATCTGTCTATTTTTATTATAGGTGTAAATGTCGTATTTTCTTTTCTTCTTTTTGTCTTTGGCAGTAAGTTATTTGGATTATTTAGGGGCAACATTGATTTTTATCCCTATATAGCACTTGCTATTATCACGAATTTTTTTAACCTATTTTCCATTTTACCATCTGCATTGTTTCGTGTTCAGGAGCGTCCTCTACCTTTGACTATTTTGAATGTATTGAAAGGCATTTTGGCTTTTGGATTGACCTTGTGGTTAGTAGTTAGTTTTCAATTTAAAGCATTGGGTGTTTTGTATGCAAATTTGTCAGTATCTGTTGTTTTTGGCATTCTATTTTTACTTATTACCTATAAAAATATGATTTGGAATATTAATTGGCAACAGATAAAGAAAGCTTTACTTTTTTCACTGCCATTACTTCCGGGTACAATATCATATTATTTAGTTTCAATGTCCGATAGAATATTGATTGATCGATATCTTACATTGAGTGATTTGGGTATATATGGTACTGCATCCGCTTTAGCTTTAGTACTCAATATAATTTCTAGTGGTGCTTATAAGGCGTTTGAACCTCATTTTTTTAAAATTTATGGTACTCAAGAATTTTTACCTCAATTTATGAAGATAAGAAATAATTATTTTTTCTTTATTCTAATGGGGGCATCAGGTTTAGCTCTTTTTGCTAAAGATTTTTTTGTGTTATTTACTAGGGAGCAATTTCATATTTCATTTTATTATGTTCCTTTTATTTTAATAGGTATAGTCTCCACGGCGATGAGTATGCTATATAGTACAGTTATTACCGCTAGAGGGAAAACCAAGATCAGTTCTGCCATTACTGTTTGTGGGGGGGTATTGAGTGTAGCCTTAAACGTTATACTTTTACCTCGCTTTGGCATAATTGCTGCTTGTCTTACTTCAGGCTTTACCTTAAGTACTATGCTCTTAATTACGGTCTATTATTCAAAAGTAAATATTTCGCATATTCGAACTTTGTTTGCGTTTGTTTTTGCGGCATTGTCTATATACTTAAGTGTTTATATCTTTACAGTAAATAGCGTAGTTGTATCTATCCTATGTAAGGTTGTTATCTATATGGTGATGATATTGATAGTTTCATATATTCTTAATATAAGCCTCAAGAGTTTGAAATTTTAAAAATACATATAGTTTGTATATGGAGCGATATCTAATTAAATATCTTAGAGAAAATAGTGATGATGAATTAATTAATAAGTATGTTGATTTCTTCAAAGTTGAGTTAGATTGGTTTATTTATAACTATGGAGAGCATATTAATTTTCGATATAGAAGAGATTATAAATATCCTTTGAAAAGGAAGCTTTATACCGAAGCTCAGTCTCTAAGTGCTTTTTGTTCTAAACCGCAAACCAAGTCACACGAAAAAAACGTTCTCTCCAGTGTGTCGTTTTCTGATCAGGCACTTCTTCCATCTTTGGGTTTTAATCCTCTCTCTTTTATTTTTCAGGCTCATGGTCTGAAACAAATTATAGGAGATAAGCCTATCATCATGTTCCACAGGAAAATTCGGAAAATTATTTCTCAAGGTAAGTTTACTGATCTTTATAACAAAGAGCTATTTTACGAATTAGAAAAATTACAGTCCCCAATACTTGATTTTTTTAAGAAGTATGATCTTAGAGCTTTATTGCTGTATACAGATCAGTATTTTGCAAGTAAGTATATGATTGACTTATTTAAAAAGTTAGACAAGCCATCGATGGTTTTTTCTCATGGTTTACCCGGTATATATTCGGAAGATGTTGATAATAGAGCCGATTATTTATTGGTATGGGGAGAGGCGATAAAACAGAATTATATAAATGCTGGATTTAACTCGGATAAAGTAAAGGTTGTTGGTAATTCAAAATATACAAGTGTCGGAATTCCTAATGTACTTCGAAATTCTTTAGAAGATATCTTGGTTATTCCTTGTAGTTCTGTTTTGTGGCATCAACATGAATGGGGAGATCCTGTATTTGTGGATAGGAGTATGACTATTTTGTATTTATACCAAGTTCAGCGGGTATTAATGAGATTAGGAATAAAGAAGGCTCGTTTCCGCCCTCATCCTGCAATAAACCCTAAATGGATTTATAATTTTCTTGATCATAATTTTTATGAGTTAGACAAAGAACTTCTTTTAACCTCACTTAATCATACATCTTTGGTTATTGGATCTACGTCTACTACTTTTCTCGAAACGTTAATGAGTGGAGTAAATTATCTACTTTATGAACCACAAGATGAAAATGGGATGAGTTTGTCGAATTTTAAGCTAGTGCCTCCCTTTGATGGGTCAATTAAAGATCTTCTTATTGCTCGAAATGAAGAAGATCTTGAGTATATGATTAAGAATAAATATCAAAGTGATGCTAGAATCTTAGATGGTTATATGCAGCCTTTAGACTTAAGTGTTTTACAAGAAATAATAGAATAATATTATGCAAGCACGTGTTATTGCGTTTTATCTTCCTCAATTTCATCCAATTCCGGAGAATGATGTATGGTGGGGTAAAGGATTTACTGAATGGACAAATGTCGGAAAAGCAAAACCCTTATTTAGGGGGCACTATCAGCCACGAGTTCCAGCTGATTTGGGCTATTATGATTTACGGGTATCAGAAACAAGAAAGGCTCAAGCAGACATGGCACGCGAGTGTGGAGTCGAAGGTTTCTGTTATTGGCATTATTGGTTTGGCGACAAAAAGCGTTTGTTGGAACGTCCATTTACTGAAGTTTTGGAAAGCGGAGAACCCGATTTTCCTTTTTGTTTAGCATGGGCAAATGAAACATGGAAAGGCTTTGATCATGGGCTTGAAAACAGGAATGTTTTAATAGAGCAACTGTATCCAGGGGTTGAAGACTATACATCTCATTTTCATGAGGTCTTACCAGCCTTTCGAGACAAACGATATATAACAGTTGATGGAAAACCCTTTTTCATGATATATAAACCATTAGCAGATACTGAAGTAATTGTTTTCATGGATACTTGGCGAAAATTGGCAACCGAAAATGGTCTACTTGGAATTTATTTTGTTGGGCATAACAGTAATTGCAAGGTAAATACAGAGCAGATAATGTCTACAGGTGTAGATGCTGTAAATACAGTTCGATTAAATAAATATGTGGTATCTCATCGATCGTTAAGCCAGAAAATTTTTGGTAGATTGAATAAAATCATCCGGGGGGTTCCTCTTGCCTTTTCTTATCGGTTGATGTCTAAATATTTTATAGATCAAAAGGAAGATTCTTTGGAGAATGTATTTCCTAGTATTGTTCCGGGATGGGATCACTCTCCACGTAGCGGAAAAGAGGGTTTAGTGATGACAGATTCAACTCCTGATAAATTTGAGAAGCATGTCGTTGAAGCCCTTAAAGTGGTATCCCATAAAAAAAAGGAGCATCGAATAATTATGCTCAAGTCATGGAATGAGTGGGCAGAAGGTAACTATGTGGAGCCGGATTTGAAATGGGGAACAAAATTTCTTGAAATTTTGAAAAAAACTCTTTCTTAAAGTTTAATTATTACTATAACATTATCTTAATGAATTTACCATTGGTTTCTGTAGTTATTCCTTTATATAATAAGGCTCCATACATTAGTAAGTGCATTTGGTCAATATTAGACCAATCTATTTCTGATTTTGAAGTAATAGTAATAGATGATGGTTCTACCGATAAAGGAGAGACGATTGTTGAAAACATAATGGATCCTCGGGTCAGACTTATTACTCAAAATAATTTAGGAGTATCTACCGCTAGAAATAGAGGAGTTGAAGAAGCTAAGTTCAATTATGTTGCTTTTTTGGATGCGGATGATTGGTGGCATCGCGATTTTTTACATGAAATGTTAAAGATAATTCAAAAATACCCGAATGCAGGCTTGTATGCTTGTAATTATGAATTTATTAAATCTGGAAATGTTGTGAAATCATCACTCCAAATGGGAGAAGTTTTTGAAGATGGATACATTGATTATCTCAATCTGTTCTATCAAAATGATGGAATATCACCTATCTGTGCTTCTGCAGTAGTTGTAGATAAATGTAAATTTGAAAAGTTGGAAGGATTTAATCCTAGTCTTAAATATGGTGAAGATTTATACTTTTGGCTAAAAATGGCTGTCAATTATAAAATTGCATACTTAAATAAACCTCTTGCATATTATAACTATGATGTTGACCCAAACAATAGAGCAATATCTAATAAAATGCCATTAAAGGCGAATTTTTTTATCTTTAATTTAGAGTATTTTTATCCTTTCGAAATATTAAATAAGGATTTAAAAAAAATGCTGGACTTACTTCGTTTAAAATATTTAAAACCTTATTATTTATCAGGCAAATATGGCGATGATGTGAAAAGGATATTAGCAGAAATAAAATATTATCCACTTAAGTTCAGATTTTTCTATTCTATGCCTCAATCATGGGTGAAATTATTATATGAGAAATTTTCATAGATTTTTTTAGTTAATAAAGAATGAATAAAATTGCATTAAATATTCTTGCTTTCTTCGTATTTTTTCCTTACTTGAAAATTATACCTATTGATGGCACTGGTGACACTCAGCCATTAGCTTTGATTTTGAGTATTATTATGTTGTTTTTTATTTTTCTAAAAAAAAAATCAATTAAACTGCGTTTTGAATACTTGTTACTTTTGGGAATCTTCCTTTTTTCATTGTTTGTAGTAGGTTTTTGTGGTTTTTCCTTAGTTTCTTTAAAAAGTATTGTTGGCTATCTTTCATTATTTACAATATCTACAGTTTTTTCTTACTACTTCAAAAATAAAATTTATATATCGGACTATTTTTTGAAATTTGTTATACTAGCCTGGGGATTTGTTGGGCTTGTGCAGACCTATATTTATCCCTCATTCCTATCTTTCATACTGCCTAGAGCAATCACAGATGGAGGGTTGAGGGGTGTGGTGGGCTTAGCTCCAGAGCCTTCTTATTATGGAACTATGTGCTTTTTTTTATTGTTTTTTTCTGTATTTCAGTTACGGAGTAAGTTCTTTTCTTTCTTTCTGTTATTTCAGATTATTGTTTTAGCGAAGTCAAGTCTACTGCTTTTGGTCTTACTTTTTGTAGCCTTCCTCTATTTGCTCTTCTATAGAAAATTTTTAATTATAATTGGTGTTTCCCTTTCTTTTACCGTAGTTGTAATTCCATTGTTTGCTTTTTTTACCGAAGGTAGCCGAATGTATAATCTCTCAAATGCATTTATAAAAGATCCATTATTGATTTTTGAGACCGATCAAAGTTTAAATGACAGACTCTCGGCAATCTATTTTTCTATCAAAGGATTTTTAGATCATTATGGTTTTCCATCAGGAATAGGAACATATGAGAGTTATGTGACAAAAGAGTATCCTCACCAAGACTTTTTTTGGGGTCTTATTAGTTCTAAAATAATGTCTGGTTATGGATGTTTATTATTTGAACTGGGTTTTATTGGGCTTATTATTCCAATTTTATTTTACAAAGCGATATCACATTATTTTGGTGTAGAAAAGCAAATGAAGTGGGTCATATTCTTTTCTTTTTCTTTATTTATGTTTACTCCCGTTCCGATTGCCTTACCTATACTTGGTTTTTTTTATTCTTATTTATTGTATCATAAATCTCCTAATAATGCCTAAAATACTATTAATGGGTCCTACAAGCCCACCTTATACAGGGCAGTCTGTTGCCTTTACAACCATTGTTGAGTATTATAGAAAGAACGAGGATTTTAATTGTATAGAAGTAAATCTATCAAATAAAAATGGTATTATTAAAGGAATATTGCTCTGTTTAAGTATATCTTATCAGATGATTTTCAACAAGATTGATTTGATCTATTTTACGTGTAGTCGAAGTTTCCTTGGCTCATTACGTGATGTGGTGTTATTATCTTGGGCAAAAATATTTAGAGTTAAAGTTGTAAATCATTTACACGGTGGAGACTTTAGGATATTCTATAATAGTTCTTCTTTTCTCTATAAGAGAATATTAAAATGGTGTTATCAGGGAGTTTCTAGCAGCATTGTATTACTGGATGGAATGAAAATTTTATTCGAAAATTTCCCACGAATGAAAGTCGATGTCGTTTCAAACAGTTATTCATTGTCATTAGATGATTATCCTACGATTAAACAATTGTCAAATGGACCTTTAAAATTTCTGTATTTATCCAATATAATGGAAAGCAAAGGGATTCTCAACCTTTTGGATGCTTTTGAAATTATTTTAAATGATCATTTAGAATGCCAACTGACTATTGCAGGATCATATATGAGTGATTATATATCTTCAGAACAAGAAATAAGACAAAAATTTGAATTGAAATATTATTTTCTTAAAGAAAAATATCCTAATAAGATAAATTATGTTGGGGTTGTTAATGGCAAAAAAAAGAGCGATCTATTATGGAGTTCTGATGTATTTCTTTTGCCAACATTTCATCAAACAGAGGCTTTTCCTATATCCATACTAGAAGCATTAAGAACCGGGAATTATATTATTACGACAGAACACAATTATCTACCAGATGTGGTTTCATCTCAGAATGGTAGGCTGATAAAGCCTAATTCTGTTAACGCATTAACGGAAGTAATTAGTGATGTTATTGAGTTTAGAAATAAGCTTGATGATGTTCAAAATTATAATATTAATTACGCAGTCTCTAATTTTACTGAATCACAATATGTTAAAGGAGTAACACAAATAATCAATGAAAATCTCAATAATAACAGCCACATACAATAGCGAAAAGCACCTCCAAGACACTATTAACTCTGTCTTATCGCAAGACTATTCAGAAATTGAATACATTATTGTAGATGGAGGATCTAAAGACTCTACCATAGATATTATAAAAGAAAATGAAGCGAAATTTGAAGGTCGTCTGCATTGGATTAGCGAACTAGACAATGGGCTTTATGACGCATTGAATAAAGGGTTTAAAATGGCAACAGGAGAGGTTGTTGGAATTCTTAATTCAGACGATTTTTTTACTAGTCATAATGTAATATCAAATGTGGTTAGAACATTTGAATCTAATAATTGCGAGGCTGTTTATGGCGATATTCACTTTGTAGATGCAAAAGATTTGACTAAATGTATTCGGTATTATTCATCAGCCATATTCAGACGCTCTTTGATGAAAATCGGATTTATTCCGGCTCATCCCACATTTTATGTTTATAAAAATAAATTCGAGGAATTAGGCTATTATAAAACAGACTATAAGATAGCGGCGGATTTTGAATTGCTTCTGCGGTTTATTTATGTATACAAGATACGAACTCAGTATATTCCTTTGGATTTTGTTACCATGCGTACCGGAGGTATGAGTACCGAATCTATGGATAGCCGTAAAATAATAATGAAAGAGCATTTGAGAGCTTTTAAAGAGAATGGAATATTTAATAATAGGTTTATTTTAAGTCTCAGATACCCGTATAAAATTTGGGAGTTATTAAAAGCTAAATTAAAATAACCCCCAATGACCACCCCCAAAATAACCTGGATAGGACTCGGACACATGGGAACCCCCATGGCGACCAATCTCATAAAAGCCGGATTTAATATATCCGTATACAACCGTTCCGTTGAAAAGTTAAAACCTTTGACAGATACTGGAGCTAAGCCTTATACCACCTTAGATGAAGTTCGTGAAAATTCGAATGTGATCTTCACCATGTTATCGGACGATGACGCAGTATCTTCTGTTTATGCAGAGTTGCTGATTGGAGCTGTTTCAGAGAAGTTATTCATCAATATGAGTACTATTTCTTCTGAACTGACCAAACGGTTGGCGTTGTTAATAGAATCTAAAGGAGGCTATTATCTCGAAGCACCCGTATCCGGAAGTGTAAAGCCTGCAATAGATGGAACCCTTATCATATTGGCTGCAGGCAGAGAACCCGATTACGAATTTGCAACCACTTACTTCGAAACAT
>JAVBJR010000344.1:0-2804 GCA_031546965.1 Dysgonomonas sp. | reverse complement strand
CTTCGCCGAGTGGAAGAAGAAGGCCACCGGTGGGTGAAGGTGGAGGAGACACGACCCGTGGCCCGGACGCGGACTCTTACGGAAGGATCGCCATCGCGCCTCAAGTTGGACCGTCCGGTTACGATCACTCGAGTGAAATGTCTAATCCGGGACATGTACCTGAACCACCTGCCATGGCCCCTGAAGGGAAAGGCTTCAACTTTTTCAAGCCTACTTTACACAGTACATAACCCTTTTATATGACATTTTTACTAAGTTTATATACGTTTGTCGTGAATGGTGTTTGTTTGTGTGTTTGTTTGTATGTTTGTTTGTATGTTTGTGTGTTTTTTGTTTGTTTGTGTGTTTGTATGTTTGTTTGTGTGTTTGTATGTTCGTATGTTTGTGTTTGTGTGTTTGTTTGTTTGTGTGTTTGTGTGTGTTTGTTTGTTTGTGTTTATTTGTTTGTTTGTGTGTTTGTTTGTGTGTTTGTGTGTTTGTTTGTGTGTTTGTTTGTATGTTTGTTTGTTTGTGTGTTTGTTTGTATGTTTGTTTGTTTGTTTGTGTTTATTTGTTTGTGTGTGTGTGTGTGTGTGTGTTTGTTTGTTTGTTTGCAGTGACGGCGCTTGTGGCAACGGACTTTAAAAGCTCAAATTCATAATTTACGCTAGTGTCGATTTATAAATAAACTTAGTACTCAAAGAAACTTAGTTTTTTTCACGGCTTGTTCTTTATTACTATATTCCTAAAAGTTTTGATGAATCATTAAGTCAATATCTTTCGATTGTTTCTCTTCCTTGTAGCTTTGTACAATGATGTTTCAAGATGGCCTTCAGGTGATGGGAAACTGGGCCAGGTGACCGCGGTGGCACTCGACGCGGACGGAAACGTGGTCGTGTTTCATCGCGGAAGCCGGGTGTGGAACTCGTTGTAAGTTTTAATAATTGATCCCATGTCAAATGGTGATATTTTCTACAGGTAATAATTGTGTGTAATGTTGCTTTTTATTCGAAGGAGTTTTGATGTCCACAATCGGTTCAAAGCTAGAAATGAAGGTCCAATACGAGAAAACACAATCGTTGTTCTGGATTCAAAGTTGAAACGTGAAATAGCAGCCTGGGGAAAAGACCAGTAAGATATAATACATATATTTTGTAACCTGATTATAGTGCTTCTCAACTCAAGATTGCACACGTCAACGATTGCCAAGAATTAATTTAACATAATATGTTTAGTCGGATGTATAAAACATTATGGTCAATACACTTTATTAACTCTAGTCCATTAACCTTGTATATGGTAATATTTTTTTTGGGGTTGATAAATTACCCCCCCCCCCCCCAAAAAAAAAAAAAACAAGAAAACAAGAGAGAATTACTGCAACCTTGAGTTGAGACGCACTATACATAAGGATACTTTTATTGAAATTAAGGAGAACATTTGCATCATAAACAAATGTTACATCTTCATTTTTATCTAGTTTTGTAGTTAGGGGGGGACATAACAATTGATTTCAAAGCATATTTAGTCATTGCAAACAGCAGATCCTTTGCGGGATGAACTGTAATTATTATTTAGCATGTTTAGGTATAATACAAACAGCTGATGTCTTTGTGGGAGGAGCAAAATGTTTAAAAAACATATTTAGGCAGTGCAAACATCATATCTTTTTTGGATGGAGCATAATTAAAGTGTTTTGAAGCATTTTTATTTACTTTTTAGGTTTTACATGCCGCACGGTCTGTTCATCGATCACAACGGAAACGTTTGGGTGACCGATGTTGCCCTCCATCAGGTATAATTCAATTCATCACACTTGGTTTTTAAAGGACTTCACTTATTTTCTGTTCCATTATGTATATATAATGCGTTTTATCTTTTATACTAGGTGTTGAAATTCCCGGCCGGTGGATCCACGAAGCCTCTATTGTCCCTCGGAGTCGCTTTTGAACCGGGCAGCGATAACCAGCATTTTTGCAAACCATCAAGTGTTGTGGTTACATCCACCGGTGAATTCTTCGTCGCTGATGGGTAATCATTATCTGCCTAAAATTCTAATATTATACTGAAACTTACTTACAATGATCTTACTGCTTACGGTTATTCGTTTGCAGGTACTGCAATAGCCGTATCATAAAATATTCAGCGAAAGGGGAATTTTTACTGCAGTGGGGAAGACGGACATCATCCCTACTTGGTAACCTTCATATATAATAGTTAAGATATTTAACTGTATCTGAGATTTTGATTGGCTCCGCGTCCTTTTACAGGATTCAGAGTTACCACTCCGCCGCCGTACGCGTTCGACATACCGCATAGTTTGGCGTTGGCGGAGGACCGTGGAATAGTGTACGTGGCCGACAGGGAAAATGGACGAATTCAAGCTTTCTTCATAGCTAACGGAACTATGCACAGTCAAGTGAAAAGCAGCGAGTTTGGCGGAAGGTTATTCGCTGTCGCTTACACACCGGCGCAAGGTTAATACACTACCTGACACGTCACCGCCATACAAAACATGTTTAATGTACCTGTATGGTACATATCCATTAATTCAGGGCGTCTACTAACCTGATATTCCTAATAAAGCAGGGTGTCTACTGTCATGATATTCCTGATAATCCTGATATAGTCATGATATTGGTATTGGGAAGTGGTCATTATATAATCCTGATAAAGTCATGATCTTAGCCTGATGGTCATGACAAACAATTATCCATTTTAAAATATAACATACTTTTCATTAACTGAAAGAGCATTGATGAACAGATGAATGCCAAAAAGAGAGTTGCAAAGGAGCTTAAAGACTTGCAAGAGAAAAAGAAACA
>JAVBJR010001149.1:0-2997 GCA_031546965.1 Dysgonomonas sp. | reverse complement strand
ACGCTGTTCAAGGTCATTCAAAATGCCATTTTCGGATTCCTCACATGTGACTTCCAGATCAAAGTGGCATTCTTTTTGTCACACTTGCAATGGTTTGCGAAATAAGCGCCTGGCAATCCTTAGGTGCCTCACGCTGTATATAATTACATACTTTGTAGACAAAAGTTGTATTTGTCACTGGATCCAAAGTGATTTTTTAACCAGGCAACTGCCTTCTTATATATGGTAGTCTATATCATTAGGTCTGTTGCAATGTCAGTAAAATATTTATAATCATATATATTGCGACTAAAATTGCGATAATAAAGTTTCACACAGGAGTGTTAACTTTTTTGGAACAATTAATCTATTAAACTATATCCACTCTTGATATTACCACAAAAATAGGTATATGATAATCACTGGCAGTAGAATGAAACGAGCAGTGTAATGTGTAATGTGTTCTCTTACACAATGTCACAGTTCATTTTTATCTCTGCGTCATAATAAATTTGACATTAATGGAGATCTGGCCGGCGCAGGATATTTTTTGATATTTTTTTTTATTCTGTCGGTATTTTTCCTGAATTTTTACTGGGGTTTTAGGATATTTACTTTTCCCAAAACATGAGATTTTTCTATGCAGCACTTTTCCTAGAATACATCCACTGAAAAGTAACGTGTGTGATATTTGGGAGTTTTATCGTCAAAATAACGTAAATGAAGAGCCTTAGGAGCGAGTATGGCACGCCTGTGCAGCTACGGATGTTGAACAGCATAATGGCGGAGGAGTGTAATCCATCAGCATTAATTACGTTGGACGTTACAATCGATTCAACCATTTATGTTTGACTCAAGATCTCTAAAGATAGCAACAGCTCTAGCGATGAAGAGCTAGTGCATGGAATTCAGAATTAAGGATGATTGCGAGATTAGAGAACCGGAAGCTGCAGGTGTGCCATACGTGCAGTGAAAAACGCTGGCAAATTCAAACGGGTTATTTCGTTAACAGGTCACATATCAGCGAATAATTGGTTGTTTTACATACATTTTATATACTATAGTATGTACTTGTTGATAACAGACAGTATACTGTCTGTTATCAACAAGTACACATTGATATGGAAGGCGGTTTAGGTGGGATTGCAAAATTATGAATAATCTCCTTTAATATAACAAACATGGCTACCCATAAGGAAATTAATATGTAGACAGTAAATTTACATTTGGCAAATGTAGATTGGCTACCAAACAGGAAGTCGGCCATATTGGTTTCAAGAGACATTATTGTTGACTTTGATTACAGAAATTCTAAATTACAAACTGTTACATATAACAGTGTTAATTTCAATTGAGAAGATGACGAGATAAATAAGGTTATTTTTTAAAAGTAGGGGTATCTTTTGGTAGTGTTCATTGAGAGTTTGTGGATTTATCACTGATGAACTGTTATCAACTTATATTTTTTATAATACTCATATGTTCCTAACCATGGGTAAATAACATAATATAATAATCATGAAATTATAAAATCTGACACAAGGTTTTTTTTTTTACTTAAAGGAGAACTGCCACCATTTCCTTACATACCCTAAAAATCTCATCAAACGTGAAAAACATGGTGAAAAACATGTTGGTGAAGTCAGATTTCGATTATAAAATGAAAAAAAAAAGTTATCAGCAATCTAAGCACAATTTTCTAGCTCCGCCCTTTTATTCGTTAAAATTCGGTTTGAGGTACAAAACGTCAACGTAGTGCGATTGTTGCATTGCCAACTGTTGTCCAGATGTCCAACTATATACTTGCATTGCAATGAAATTGCCGTTTTCCTTCCCTGAGACCCGCAAACAGACGGATTACGTACGTACCCGGCAGTGGGCGTGGTCGAGCGATGAGTCAAGTGTACAAGTAATGGGCTAATCGGACTCTTATCCGAGTTCTTTGAATAGCAATTGCTCAACATCCCTGCAGCCGAAAAAATTCACAACCGGCCTGAATATTCTTTGACCCTCGATCAATTTAGCGACCTTATTGACTTTGCAATCCAAATAAATAACGAAAAATACCCTGGCAGTTCTCCTTTAAAGGTGAACTGACTGGGTAAATTTCTCGCAACCGATTTCTCTGAAAAAGTTCCCACGCATGAACAACATGTATTTACATTATGTCCAATTTTTTTTCTAATTTTTCCACCGAATCGTTTTCTTTTTTAAATAAAAATTCGCAAATTTATAACCTTAAATAGGTCTTCAAAAGTCCTCACACTGTCAAAATTTACATCCGGGACAGTGCATATGGCATGCCACTTGCACAAAAACGTGCTAAATGCCTATTGGCAGGTGGCTTCCCCACTTCATGTGCTGGAACAAACTCTCCATACTAGAATTTTTCCCCATAGCCTGCCTGCACAGGCAAAAAACCCACAAACTTCAATCTGTTAAAACTAACTCGTAGTTTTAATTTTAATAGTTTTTTCTACAGTCTGAATATCATGGGGTGTTACAAAACTCTGTCAGTTCACCTTTAAGTACATATACTGTGTGTACTGACAACATCCACAAAAGGTACATTACTATACACCAAAACAATGCTTAAATTATAATTTTCAAAATAAGTTTGATTTTTTGAATACACGAAGGGAAAGTAGTGAATCTGAACATATAAAACACACATGCATTTTGTTCATGGATAACATTTATTTTTAAAATAATCTATTACATTCATTGCGTGAAAGACAAGTTTTTCCACGTGGCACGTACAGTGAATAAATTTCACATTCATTTAAAATCTAATATACCAGAAAGAACTTTGCCAACAGTGTCAACAGCACCTCCAACAGCTCCAGTAATTGCATTCCATGCAGGTTTAGGTGCTATTGGAAGGCCCAAATCTAACCAAGCATCTTCAATAACCTGTGCTGCACCAGTGATCACTTCCTTTCCCCAAATTCCAGTCTGGTTAAGCAATTCTGATACTGGGTTTCCTCTTTCTTCCCTGTCTGCCATGCAAATGCCAAC